>NZ_ACJN02000005.1 GCF_000174435.1 Desulfonatronospira thiodismutans ASO3-1 | reverse complement strand
TAAATGGGAAAAGCACGCTAAGCTTGAATATGCCCGTGAAAACCTCATAGATGTGGCTGGAGACTTCCACGGACCTTTACCAAATTCTCTCCAGGATAAAATCAAGTCTATAAACTCCATAGATAACCTGCGGACTTTAACCAGAAAGGTTTACAGGACTCAGTCCCTCGAAGAATTTACCGAGCTCGTAAACAGAGCAGCACAGAACTAACCTCGAACCTCCTTATGAAATAGACGAAGTCTCAGCGCAGCGGATTTCACTGGGTGTGATCTGCCTGCCCCGTTGAATTCCTGCCCGGTTGAATTTCTTCTCATTCAACTGGGTCTTCCATTCAACTGGGGTGGGCAAAAAACTCTTTTCTTCTTTGGGTTGCGGGCATGGCCCGCTTTAGCATCTTCAATTATCTGTTCGTCGACGACATCCAGAATATTTTCAGCTGTATCCACCACATTCCAGCTGAAGAGTTCATCAATATCCAGTTCATCAGCATTCCTGGCTTCGTCGAGGATTGTGTTGGTGTTGCCCCAGGCATGACCTAAACGATCTACTTCAATAAATAGATGCAGGAGTATAATTTGGAAGGACAAAAAAAGGCCACACCTACTGAATCAGCGTGGCCTGTTGGTGAACCAAGGAGGTTAGAGGTCAATTCTGTGCTGCTCTGTTTACGAGTTCGGTAAATTCTTCGAGGGACTGGGTTCTGATCACTTTTCTGTTTAGAGCCCTTAAGTTCTCCAGAGATTGAATGGACTTGATTTTCTCGTAGAGTGAGCCAGGTAAGGGACCGTATGCTTCTGTGGCTACATCTATGAGGGTTTCTTTAGCGTTTTTTAGCTCTGCCTGTCTTTCCCATATAGGTTTTTCCTTAATGGCCTTATTGTAACCTCGTTCTTCCAATACTTCTGCTGTGGTTCTCACGGTTTCTCCTCCTTTGGGAAGATGTTTGACCTTCTCTTCTGCCTCTTCGGGCGTTTCATCTGTGGCTATAAGCAAATACTTGATCAAAATTGCAAAGATTTCATGAGCCTCTTTGGCATCCAAACCTTTAAACAACAGCTCTAAAGCTTCATATATCTGATCTCTTTTTTCCGGATAAAATATGTATTCAAGGACCTGGTGAAAAACCTCAAGGGTAATGGAGGTCTTGGCCTTCTTCTTATTGATTTCCGGGACTTCATGCAGGAGATGTTCAAAATTCGGAATATATTTCCTGTAATGCTCAGACGGTAGATTAAAGAGGTCAGAAAACTCCAGGCTATAATTCCACCTGGCTGTTCCGTGATAAAAAACCAAAGGAATTATGATCGGCAGAGTTCCGGTTTTCTTCTGGATAAAGCTCTGCCAGACTTCGTTCATGTATTTGAATAGCTGGATCTTGGTCCAGGCATCCAGATCACTCTTGTGCTCTACCAATATGTATATTTCAGCGGGCTCTCCAGTATTGAGCTGCAGGGTGATCACGATATCGGTCATGCTCTCCTTGAGATTGTCGCTGACATATGACCTGGAGGACACCTTGACAGTATCCAGGTTCATGTCCCTGGTTATCTCTTCCGGCAGATGATACCTTACGAAATCCCTTGCCACGGGTTCTCGTCCCAGTATCGCCCTGAAAGTGTGATCGTGGTATTTGCTTGTATCACTCATAAGGGAAGAATAAGGCATAGTCTTCAGGTAGGCAAGGAGAATTATTAGGTGGCAGGGGAACAGGACTAAATGCCAACTTTTGATAAAATTGACATTCGATAAAAACTTCCTCAAATATACAATGATAACAAGCAGTTAATTCTAATCACTTTCACACCCACCTTCACAATCTAAAGATTACGTCAAGTTTTTTGGCAATAACTAAGCACAGTTTGTATAACCCAAGACATGAAAACAAACCATCCCACCAAAGGCAGTTCTATCAAGGTCGAGCCCATAAGAAGGCTTGAAGACATCAAGGCCATAAAGAAGCTTCTCAAAGATAGCCCCAGGGATTTGCTCCTGTTCACCATGGGCATAAACAACGGACTGCGCATCGGGGATCTGCTGCGCCTGAAAGTGGAAGACGTACAGCACTTAAGACCCAATGAGTATCTCCGGATAAAAGAGCATGCGTATTCCACGGGAAAACGGACAGCATTCCACAGCAAAGTGGACAGTGTTCCATGGGAAATGAAGAAGAGCTTATGCTATCCATTTTTTCAACAGCTCAACCACCAGCCTTAAGGGCGGTATCTTATACCCCGCATAGCCCGTTTTATCCGCAATGACCAAGCCACCGTCTACCACGTCATATCCCGTACTGCCCTGCCCGGACTACCTATTAAAGACACTGACAAAGACTACCTGCTGGGGCTTATCAAAAGACTGAGCAGGCTTTACTTTGTTGACGTGCTGGGATTTGCCATTATGGGCAATCATTTCCACTTAGTAGCCCGGATGCACCACGAGGATGAAATTTCCAATTCAGACATTATCAAGCGGTGGCAGAACTATTATGGTGACAAGGTCGAGATGCCTGCTGACCGGATGGCTGAGGTCAAGAAGAGGCTTTGCAGCCTTGGGGCCTATGTGAAGGACATCAAGCAGATCTTTACCCGGTTAAATGCTGCGGTAGCAGCCCCCCGCACATCACCCTTCTTACACTCCATATAATACCTCCCCATATGTAACCTCCTTCTATTTTTAGCAATCTCATTTTTTGTGCGGGGGATTTAACCGGGTGAACCAGGTATTATAATAAAAAGCACAGGCGGCAGGGTTTCTTTTGGGGTGGCCGGTTTAAGAGTATGATTGTACAGGAAGGAAGCACTCTGGTTAATATGCTGGCTTATGTGGACTTAAACCCTATCCGTGCCGGTATTGTTAAGAAACCGGAGGATTACCGCTGGAGTTCACTCGGCTACCATACCCAGACCTGAAACAAAGACGGATTCTTATCTATAGATTTTGGCCTCAAGGAATGGAACGAACTGGACCCCAAGGAGATTGTCCGCAAATACAGACAGTTCGTATATGAAACCGGAGCAGTAGACGCAGGCAAAGGCAAGACTATTGAAAAAAAGGTTGTGGAAAAACCCAGAAAAAAAGGCTACAAGATATCCCGAGTAGAACGCTTCAGATACAGATGCCGGTATTTTACAGATTCCGGGGTTATCGGCGGAAAAGACTTTGTCCAAGAGGTATTCGACCAGGTCAAGCACCTGCTTGGCTCCAAGGATACAAGGAAATTTACGTCGATTGGCGGGGTTGAAGGGATTTACTCTTTGAAAAGGTTGGGCAAAGCCTGAAGGTCTAATTTTTTTATAGTTGATATCCCCTTTCTTACCTTTACAGACTGCAGCAAAAAGGTTAATATTTTGCTATAAGGGTGCCAGAAATAGTTTTTAGCCAGACAGTGGCAGCTATCCGGGAGCAATCATTAAGATATTTTATCAAACGATATATTATGCCCTCATCAGTTCAGCCCAAATACTATACCGCTATATCGAAAAACGCCATTGAGGATGTACCCGACACCCTTACATATAACCATGAGAAGAGAAGTGTTTAGCTGTGGATTTCACTTGGGATGATACAAAAGACAGGTCAAACTTTAAAAAACACGGAGTTTCATTCGTCGAAGCCACTGAGGTTTTTGGTGATGTTTTCTCATCCTGCGTATCGGATCCCGATCATTCGGTTGAGGAAGACCGCTACCTGCTTTTCGGTACAACATCAAAAGGAAGAAGTTTGGTAGTATCGTTTACTGAGTGCACAGGAACAATTAGAATTATATCAGCCAGACAAATGACTCGCAAGGAGCGAACAGCATATGAATCATAACGACACCTTACGCCCCGAATACCCCTCGGAACTTATCAAGTCAGGAGAACGTGGTAAATTTGCCAAAAAATATCGTGAAGAGAGGACAAATCTAGTGTATATTGAACCTGATCTGTTTAAATTTTTCCCTGATTCAGAATCAGTTAACCGAGCTTTACGAAAATACTTTAATGAGCATCACTCTTAATCAAACACTTCTTACTAAGCGTTTTGAAGGCCACTTTGTTTTTTCTGATGAATACCCCAAGCAGATCCGTAAAAGAATTAACCAGGGACTCTCTACCCTGAAGAAATACCCGAACTTAGAAGAAGCTAAAGAAGAGATAGTCAAGCTCAACCATAAGCCAGTCACCATTATGGACAGGACCTTTACACCAATGGAGGGGCTGACAGGTTTTATCAACGAGCTGCAGGCCTGCTATGAACATTACCATGAGAACACCGGAGCCTTGCGGATGCTCTGGAATGCGCTTACCGGCAAAACTCCCTGGATTTATCCTGACTATGAGGTGGGAAAGGGTTGCAAACCAGGGTATTAGTTATTAAGTGTAGAAAAGGAGGTCCGCTATGAACACGACAGAAGTTGTAATTAACGAGATAAAGCAGCTTCCTGAGCCGCTTCAAAGGGAAGTCCTGAACTATGCTTACTTTTTGAAGCACAAGGCGGAGCAGGACAGTTTGTTGAAAGCCCAGTTATTCAGTATGGAACAAATATGGAGCAATGAAGAAGACGAAGCCTGGAACAATGTACCAACCAGGTGAAGTTTTGCTGGTGCCTTTTCCTTTCTCCAGCATGCAGGCAAGCAAGAAAAGACCTGTCCTTGCGCTTACCCCTCCAGACACTTTTGAAGATATGGTATGCCTTGCCATTACTTCAAGCCCTCCTCATCATGCGGCATTCCCGCTCGACAATGAATGCTTTGTGGAAGGTGTACTGCCGAAGCCCAGCTGGGTCAGGCTGGATAAGGTCTACACATTAAATGCAGGTCTTTTCGTTGGTCGATTCGGAGCGTTACATTCAGAAGTGTATGAGCGGGTTAAAAAGCATTTCTGTGAGCATTTTGGATGTCAACTGCTCAAGTGATTGTGTCGATGCCCTCAACTCTGTAGGCAAGGCTTAAGATGCTAGCTGAAGAGAAGAATGAGCAGTGGAAAGCCTCAGTAGGCTTGCTGTGAAAATTACCAAAGGACCTTCAGTTGGCGATAAACCGCTACCGTGAATTGCTGCAGGAGAGGAAACAATGAGCAATAACCATTTTGAAAGCGTTTGGGATGCCATTGAAAATACACCCGAACAAGCTGAAAATATGAAGCTTCGCTCTGTTCTGATGATGGCTATCAGCGAACATATTCAGCGTAATGAAATCAGCCAGTCCCAGGCGGCAAGCTTGTTTGGGGTCACCCAGCCACGCATATCCGATCTTAAACGGGGAAAAATAAACCTTTTCAGCCTGGACTCCCTTGTAAACATGGCTGTAACTGCGGGTCTTCGTGTAGAAATAAAGGTTCACGACCTGGAAGCCGCATGATGCATTACAGAGCAGTAATAAAGAAAACCGATGACTGGTGGATAGGTTGGCTGTAAATTAAAGCTGTCTACAAGGTATGTAATTTTGTTGGTGGGTATAAAAATAAAAAACCCGCCGGATCGCAACCCGACGTGAGCCAAGGTTTTACCCTTGGGGATGATTTTAAGAATAGTTTAAGCTTGACTTGCAGGTTTGTCAAGCAGATTTATTTCGGTAAGTGCATGAAATTTGACCAAGGAATTAGCTATGGTGATTGATCGAAAACGTATAGAAGAGTTGAAGAAGGAAGGTTTTGCGCAAGGTGCTGAGGAAATTAAAGAAAAATACATTGAATCAGGGAATCGGGATGGCAGAATTGAGGCTTTACAAGACATGCTTGTTGAATCTATGAAATATCAATTTAATGAAGTTGATAAAAATATAAACCAAAAAATAAGATATATAAAAAATAAACTGTTCCTGAGAGAAATGATCCAATTATCATATGAAACAAAAAATATAGAAGTTATAAATAGTTCTATTCACGACCATTTAAGCGATGAGGATATGTATAGAAGAGAAGGGTATGAATACGCAATAAATCACCCTAATGGTTTTTATCAATCAGGAAGATTTAAAGGATTAATAAATGAGAAATTATCTATGATTTTTTCAATTTTCAAAAAGAGGTTTGGACATCTTGAGATTGAGATAGAAGCAGCTATAATGACTATGGATTTAGACGAGCGCATCGAAGATTTGTTTTTAATGACCTTTAAACTGTATGATAAAAAGGAATTAGTCAGGTATTTAAAAAAAACAATGACAGGTGCCAATGTTATAAAAGCGGGTGCTTTTCTTGTGGTATACAAATCAGTCAGGTTGAACTATCTTATTGATATTTTATTTGAGACAAAAGACTGCTCAATCCAAGAAAAGATTGAAAAAGTTAGGGATTTGGGAGAAATAAACTTCTTAATCGAAAAGGCAAAATATTCAGAGTGCCTTGAAGATTTTATCAAAGAGCTGGACCAAGCTGTAGAGAGAGCTGTGGATCATAGACATGAATTTAGCCTTGACCATCTATTGCAGGAGTAGAAATCTTGTAACCATTCAGGGGGCGCAGGAAACGGCCCGGGGACAGTCCCCGCGACACCTTTTTCGCACAAATACAAAAATTGTAGACACTAAGTTTGTGAACCTGCACAGTTAGTACTTAGCGGGGACAGTCCCCAGGCCTGATCCCAGTAGCCACCACCGAGCCCCCCTGAATGGTTACGAAATCTTTATCTTAGCATATAATTTCGCTATTATAATCAGTGCAACCGGTAGGGGATAAATCTGCTGGCTTTTTACTCAGGGACTCTGATTACTCCTTCGAACCAGGCGGCAAACTTCATGCGGGCTCTGGGTGGTAGCCTGAAGGATCTGAATTAGAAGGTGAAGTATCAGTAATTGATTAAGGCCTGTGGAGGAAGCTCTGCTGGCTTTTTTACCATGAGAACACCGGACCCTTGCGGATGCTCTGGAATGCTATTACCGGCAAAACCCCGTGGGCCGACCCTGACTACGAAATAAGGAGGGAGTAAGCAGCTCCTTGCCAATTGCCGGAAGAATGCATAAAATATGAGATAATGAGTCCAAAGCCGGTTACCATTATTCCTATTGCCCGAAAAAAGCTTTCCCAACGTGGTGTTGACGAAAGTATGGTTTTTGAAACTATACAAGAACCTGATCAATTGGTTGAGGGGACAAAGGGTAGAGCTGTAGCTCAACGTAAATATTTTTTTGATGACACTATTTATCTGCTCAGGGTGGTATACGAGGAAGAGGACAATCAACTTACTGTGATTACAGGTTATTTTACGTCCCAGGTCTCCAGGTATTGGGAGGAACAGCAGCATGAAGATTGAGTATGATTCAAAGCACGATCTGATGAATATAGAATTTCTCCCAGGGGAGCCCATTGTGGATTCTCTAGAGGTTAACGGAGTTGTTATTGATTACGGCAAAGATGGCAAAATTGTATCCATAGAGATACTTGACGCCTCTGAGAGGACCCAAAAAGACCCGCTGGGAAAGCTGGATTTTTCAGTTATCAGAGACGCTGTAGCTGTTTAAATGAAACCCATCACCTGCCCAAAACCCACGCCGACAAACGCTGGCAGAAGCCAAGCTCTTACTCCTTTGCCAGGCAAAGCGCTTTGTTTCCCTTGACCGGCAAAACTCCCTGGACTGATCTTGACTATGGGGTGGAGTGATGTTGAAATGCTGGGACCAACCTACGGAGCACATCATGCATGAAAAATATACAGCCATAGTGAGAAAAAGTTCCTCTGAATATATCGCAGTCTGTCTGGAGCTAAACCTTGTTGCTCAGGGAGCGGATTTGGCTGAGGTTGAAAGAAATCTCAGGGAAGCTATAGAGTCCTATCTTGAGGAACTCTCAAGCAGCCCGGAGACAGTTGTCGAACCTATGCCGATCCAGGAATTCATTGAGTTCTTAAATGACACCGAACTTGAGTCCAGTACCCAGCCTTCAGGAAAGTATACTCTGCTGGAAGTTCACGAGGCAGGCAGCTGTGCCTAAGATTCCTTCCATGTCCAGCACTGAACTGGTAAAGCTCCTGGTTAAGTCAGGGGCTTTTTTTGTCAGGCAGGGTAAAACTGATCATGCCATATACGCCCTGACAGTTGCCCACACTTGACCCCAAAATTTATTTTAACCGCGAAGAGCGGTTGAAATTCTTATCAAGTGCTATAAATACTACACTCGTATGCTAAATAAGTGACAAGAATATAACATAAAAACATCAAAAGTATTACGCTTGTTGAAAATGTGATCGATTTATTTCAATGAGGCTTCCCCCGCTCGTAGTGGGGTTATGTGTGGGCAACTGTCAGATGCCCTACGGGGCACGGTTGCAATATTTGATACATACTGGCCGACCACGCAGGGAGTTGGTGGCCTGCGTCCAGTTTTCCAGTCCGGCCTGGCGAATAAAGGTGCGTGATCAGTGGATTGGTTGGGATGACAGCACGCGTTCAAAGCGCTTGCAGCATGTGGTCAACAACAGCCGTTTTCTGATCCTGGCCAGGATAAAGAATCTGGCGAGCATGGCTTTGTCCAGGGCGTTGCAGCATCTTAGTGTGGACTGGTTTGAGCGATATGGTCTTGAACCATTGCTTGTGGAGACTCTTGTAGACAGGCAGCGTTTTTTGGGGGTTGCTATCTGGCTTCCAACTGGAAATTGCTTGGTGATACCAGTGGCAGGGGCCGTACGGATCGAGCTTGCAAACGTCATGGCGCAGCAGTTAAAAAGGTGCTGGTCCTTCCCTTGGTCAAGAACGCTGTAACCAGACTTGCAGGGAAAGGAGGCCAGTCATGATGCAGGCAGCCGAGGCATTGTCTCCCATTCGTGCCGGGCAGGGGGTATATGGAGAGTCCAGGCAATGTTTTGAAAAACATGTGTTGGGTTACCTTGATTCACCGGAGGCACATACCATGACCCATAGTGAACTGGAGCGGGAACTGGAGAAACGAGGCCGTGAGTTGATGCGTCAACTTCTGCAGGATCATCTGCACACGCGCAGTCCCGGCAAGGCTGCTGTTCCGGTAGTGGACAGTGATTCAGAGCAACGCAACAATATCCGGAACCATGGCCGTAATATTGAGACTGTGTTTGGGAAGCTCAGGGTGGAGAGGGCTGGATACGGCCAGGAAGGCAAGAACAGCCTGCACCCAATGGATGCGGAGCTCAATTTCTGGAAGTCCTTCGCGGTAAGGCCGGATACGTTGCAGGGGGGATTCGCCGTAGCGCTACCTTGCAGAAACTGAGTTCAAAGTCCCGTATCCCAATAGATAAATGCGCAGATTACCTGCTCAATAACAAAGCCTACCTCCGATACGACCGGTATCTTTGTCTCGGTCTGCCTGTTGCAACCGGAGTCATCGAAGGGGCCTGTAAGCATCTGGTCAAGAAAAGGATGGAAGACACCGGTGCACGCTGGAGCCTGGAAGGCGCAGAAGCAGTTCTGAAGCTGCGCGCCCTGCGTTGCAGCCATGACTTTGACGAATACTGGGAGTTTCATGAAAAATGCGAGTATAAGCGCAACCATGAAAGTCTCTACAAAAACGGCATCGTGCCAAAGACCATCTCAACCCGGCATCCTCGCAAGGATGGTCATCTGAAAAAAATCAAATAACCAACAAGCTGGATTTTAAAATTTGTAAGAATCAGTCATGGGGAAGCTTAAACTTGGCTGTCGAAAAAGAGCCGCACCCAAATTATAAGCGCAAAATTCCGTGATCCTGCACAGACCTACACAGCGAGGGACAGTCCCCAGGCCTTGTGCCAGTAATCAACACCGAGGAGACCCTGAATGGTTACCCGAGGCGCACCTTACAGGTACTTGGCCCTGCCTGGTATCGGTACTGGCATAAACCTTGAATAGAGCAAGTGGATGGCTCTTCCTGAGAATTACCGCTGGAGTTCTATTGGGTATCATGCCCAGACCGGAAACTAGGACGGTTTGCTGGACATTGATTTCGGGCTCAAGGAATGGAACGAGCTGGACCCCAAAGAGATAGTCCGCAAATACAGGCAGTTTGTTTACGAGACCGGAGCAGTAGACGCTGGAAAGGGCAAGACAATTGATCAAAAGGTTGTGGAAAAAGCCAGGAAAAAAGGCTACAAGATTTCCAGGGTAGAACGCTTCAGGTACAGATGCCGGTATTTTACAGATTCCGGGGTTAACGGCGGGAAGGATTTTGTGCAGGAAGCCCCTGTAAAATGGGAAGAAATTTTACGGGGTAAATATTTGACCAGGTCAAGCACCTGCTTGGCTCCAAGGACGAGCGGAAATTTACTTCTATTGGCGGGGTGGAGGGTTTGTATTCCATGAAGAGATTGGGCACATCCATCAACTACGACAAGTGAAGACCTTCAGAGCAGAACTTTCCGTTTGACCATCCTTTCCATTCACTTGGCGGCTGTGAGTTTGAGTTCATGGATTACCGTAAATCCTGGGGAAAACATCGCGTATATTTTTATGATTCGTCGGAGCAATTGAGGCAGGTGCCCGCATCATGGAATGATGTGGTGGGGGAAGATCCTTATATTGCTATAGCTCAAGGTCGTAGTTTTTATACACATTTTTTCTATGTCCTATGCGAACCACAATCACGATCAGCTCGTGATCTCGCAGTTCACAAACAATCCGGTAGTCTCCAACTCGGTAACGCCATAGCTTGGTCAACTGTCCTTTTAGTGGCTCACCAAGCTGACGTGGATTCTCAAGCCTGGCAATCCGTTGCTCCAAATATTCCCGGACTCGCTTACGGATTTGAGGGTCAATTTTTTGGACATCTTTCCGAGCGGATTTAAGATACTTTATCGTCCACATCTAATCCGCTCCAGAACTCATCTCCTTTTATTAGTTCATCATTGCCTTGCCGCAATTGTTCCAGCCTTTGTTCAGCCAAGTAAACATCTTCAAGGTCATCAAGGTGGTCCATGATGAGTTGTTTGATATAAAACGCTTTGGAGCGCCCCGTTTGCTTGGCCAGATAATCCAGTCTTTGCTCATATTCGTTTGGCAATCGGACAGAAGTAGGCATTTTTTTAGTCTCCTCTTGTGAATACATGTAGTCAATGTATTCATTTCCTGACAAACGTCAATGGTGATGAATTTCTTCGCTTCTCCGGCCCTTTATTGCAAGAGAACTGAAGAACTGGGACATTTGTGAGCGCTAACCTGAGTATAGGCCAGGTCTTTGAGACCAGCAAGTACTTGTTTTCTAATGCTCCCGTCGCGTGCGACAAGGCGTCTGTAAAAGTTTTGGTCGATTCCTTTCATCAGTGCTCTGCTTTACCACAGTTAGTGCTTATCGGGGGACAGTCCCCAGACCTGGTGCCAGGGACTACAACTGAGTTCCCCCTGAACTCTAACGTTATCATCGCTCATTTTTGTATATCTTCAAGTTCTGGTGGACAGCAGTAAACAGGTCCTGTTCCTGTGAGCCTATGGATTCTTTCCTGCCCAGGATGAGCAGTCCGCCGGGATTTATGCACTCTGAAATTTTGCGGGCCATTTCCCTGCGCCTTTTACCCTGGAAATATGTAAAGACCAGGTATCTGCAGAATACCATATCCTGCTGCCCGGGCAGATGGTCTTTCAGCAGGTCCAGCTTTGTGAAATTGACCATGCTCCTTATTTCTTCGTCCAGCCGCCAGCCGCCATCTTCCGGCTCAAACCATTTTTTCTGCAGCTCGACAGGTACTTCTCGCAGGGTTTTTCGAGGGTACCAGCCCTGCCTTGCCCGGTCCAGGCAAGTCTGGTCAATGTCCATGGCGGTGATTGATATCCTCGCCCCTGGAAATACCGGTTCTATTTCATTTTTCCATAATAGGGACACGGAGTAAGGCTCCTCACCGTTGCAGCACCCGATATGCAGCACCTGAAGAGGGCGGCTGGCAGGATGTGCAGCAGCCATTGCCGGCAGTATGTCTGCAGCCAGGTGATCCCAGAGTTCAGTCTCCCGGAAAAAGCGGCTTACAGTGACCTTGAGCAGATTTGGCAGGAAGGCTGCTTCCAGCGGGTTGGCATCAAGGTAGTCGGCATACTCAAAAAAGCCTCTCAGTCCCAGCTGGTAAATGCGACTGAGCACGCTGCGCCGGCTGGCACGCCTGTATTTGCGCCAGTTCAGTTCTCTTGGAGGGCAGACCCTTTTTAAAAACTCATCAAAAATAAGTTCCCTCGAAGCCAATAAAAAGTAATAACCTGTCACTTTCTGCCCCTGTAAGGGTGAAAATGGGCTGTTCTATAGGGTTAAACTCAATAAAAACATGCAGTTGCTGTTTTCAGAGACTTGGCCTCAGTTATGTACAGTTATGGTTATCCTTCAGCATATGTGGATACTTTAATGCCTGCTGAGAAAAACGTACGCAATCTTAAATCCATCAAGTGTAAGCATTCAGGGGGTGCCGGAACCGGCCTGGGTACAGTCCCCGCGACACCTTTCCTGCACAAAATAATCTGACAAACGCGAAGTTGTGTGAACCGTAACCATTCAGGGGGCAGATACCGGCCTGGGGACAGTCCCCGCGATACCTTTCCTGCACAAACACAATAACTGGAGAGTTAAAAGTTATCAGTTAATTGTTAAAGACAAAAGACTTGTGATTTCAGATAGTTATTTCCTAAATGTAATTGGACAGCTGGATTTTTAAAAAACATTACTATTTCAGGGTGTTGCGATAGAACTTTTGACTGTCCAGACAATAATTGCAGAAGCAGGTTTTTTTGAATCTGCATAAATATTCTTAGCGGGGGACAGTCCCCAGGCCTTGTGACAAAGGGACTGCAACTGTGTACCCCCTTAATGCTTACTGTGAACCTGCTCAGTTAGTGCTTAGCGAGGGACAGTCCCCAGGCCGGTGCCAGCAATCACTACCAAAGACCCCCTGAATGGTTACACGGGTTTTGGAGTGTTGGTAATTTTTTTCCGGATAGAAGTACGTAAGTATTCAGGGGGTAATCAGCAGGGTATTTCCAGCAATCTTGACACCCATGATATTTGCGACTAACATGTAAATATCATGGACAGAAAACGGGATCTCGAAGATAAAATCGCCGCTCTACTCAAGCTGTTTCCCGCCGTGGCAGTAATCGGTGCCCGGCAATGCGGCAAATCCACCCTGGCCCGCAAACTGCTGCCGGACTGGCGCTACTACGACCTGGAAAACCCCAACGATTACCAACTGATTAGCTCCGATCCGGTGGCTTTTTTTAGTATTAACTCCGGTCGGGTCATTATCCACGAAGCCCAACAGTACCCGGAGTTGTTCAGGGTATTGCGCGGCGTGATCGATGCCGATCGCAACCGCAAGGGCCGCTTTCTCCTTACCGGCTCCAGTTCACCGGAGATCGGCAAGGGAATTACCGAAAGCCTGGCCGGCAGGATTGCCACCGTCGAGATGTGGCCTTTCAAGCAAGGGGAGCTTTTCCAGCGCCCCCTCTCGCCCCTGTACGATGCCATCGTCAGCAACAGGGGAATGCAGGCCCTGACGGACCTTTCCTCCACCGTCACCCCGGAACAAAGCGCCCGCGTCTGGCTGCGGGGCGGGTTCCCCGAACCCGCCATTCACGCGGCAGCAGACCACGCTTACTACAAACTGTGGATGGATAATTACATCCGGGATTACATCGCGCGGGACATCCGGAGCCTGTTTCCCCGGCTTAACATCAACAATTTTCGCCGATTCCTTCTCCTGCTCGCCCAATTTTCCGGCCACCAACTCAATATGAGCGAGATGGCGCGCTCCCTGGAGGTAAGCGTGTCAACCATCAAGGATTACCTCGACATCATCCACCAAACCTTTGTTTGGCGCAATCTGCCCCCTTATGAAAAAAACTCCCTGAAAAAAATACAGAAGGCGGCCAAGGGCTTTTTCCGCGATCAGGGGATACTGCATTACCTGCTCCGGATTGCCGACCTCGACGCCCTGCTGCTTCACCCGGTGGCCGGCCACTCCTTTGAAAGCTTTGTTACCGAGGAGATTATTCGCGGCCTGCACTGCACCATGGAAACCGGCCTGGAGTTTTTCTATTACCGCACCGTGGATAAATCAGAGGTCGACCTGGTGGTGGAAGGCTTTTTCGGCCTGTTACCCATTGAGATCAAACTGAACTCGGCGCTGAAACAACAGGATTTGCGCGGGCTGAAGAACTTCATCCACGACACGGGCGCGCCGTTCGGCATTGTGGTCAACCGGGCCGCATCCATCCAGCAACCGGCTGAAAATATTGTTCAAATCCCGGTTCATTATCTGTAAGGGCTGTTAGTGGCTTACTCCTCAGACCCTGTCACAAAAAACAAGAAATTTAGACAGGATTAACAGGATTGACAGGATAAGCAATCAGCGGCCGGAAGCCGCAGATTGCATTAGCCATCGCCAAAGGCGATTGATAACCTTTTGGCCTGGCTTCCGGCCAGGACAAAATGATTTTTCTCTTAATCCATCTCTTAATCCTGTTAATCCTGTCAAATAGCTCTTTTCTTTATTGGGTTGCGGGCAAAGGCCGCCTTAGGAAGAAGACAGTCTCTTCTTGCGTTTTTTTCATCTCTCCCGTTGGTGGTGTGGAGGGTTTGTCTCATTGTTGTCCTCATCTAAGTATGCCCCAGCAACTTTCCAACCTCATACAGATTCAGGCCGGCGTTAAAAAGGAAGCTGGCGAAGCTGTGCCTCAAAGGAAGGAGACAGGTTGTTCTTGCGTTTCTCCTCTTACCATGAGAAGATACGCCTGCAAAAAGTCGGATCATGAGTAATTCAGCAATAAGTCAAACTTTTAACTCTTTGTTTTTATTGACTCCTGACCCCTGTCTCCTGTCTCCTGCAACTGCAAGAAGGACTTTTTGCAGTTGCATCTGAGAAGATTAGGGTCTTGCGGATGTTCTGGAATGCGCTTACCGGCAAAACACCCTGGACTGATCCTGACTATTCTATAGCAATCCAGAATCACAATTCTATTCACTGACTTAAAGGAGGTAAGCATGAGTTCTGATGGTACGAATTATCCTGGTGGCACTCGAGATGAGGCCAGATTTATTGAATTAACCCAGGAAAAGTCCTTTGCTTTTCATCTCTCGCCTCAAGAGTACCATTACTACCAGTTTGATGCCGATCAATCCGCTATGGAGATCCATGTAACCAAGGGCGATGTCTCTGTAGAGCTTCAGGATGAAGATGGTAATACTCTGGCCAATGGAGATCAGGGGATACGTTACGGGGGTCTTGAAGAAGGCAGGAGTTACTACATCCAGGTGGAAAATGAAGCCGGCAGTTGGTGGTGGCAGGATAAGACCGAATACCACCTGGATATTACCCCCTTGGATTTCTTGCCTGCCGATGATCCTGATGAAGCAGTTGATCTTGTCCCTGAAGAAGACAGGGAGGCTGCCCTACAACCCGGGGATGGCAGTCATTATTACCAGTTTGAACTGGATGAAGCCCGGGCAGTTGATATTGAAGCAACCGGCAGTGTCTCTTTAACGCTCAAAGATAGCCAGGGCGAAAAGTTGCAGGAAGGTGAAGATTTTCTTCAAAAAGATTCACTTGATGCCGGCGAGTACAAGGTAGTAGTGGAGCACCAGGATAGCAGGTGGTGGTGGCAGGATAAGACCGAATACAGCCTGGGCCTGAACACTGCTGAAGCGGGACGCCCGGATGAGCCGGGCCGGGATCCTGATGCAGCCAGGGTTATAGATATCTGGGAGGCTGTCAGTGAAGAAGGCAAGTCTTTCCAGGAAGAAGTCCCTGCAGGTGAAGACCATTTCTATAAATTTGAGCTGGACGTGGATGCCGAAGTAGGACTCGAAGCCACGGGAAATGTTTCCCTGGATCTTTTGCGCGAGGGTGATGAAGGGGACTCTCTACAAACCGTGAAGGCGGATAAAAACTCCATCCAGACAGAACTGGACCCCGGGGAATATTATGTACAGGTAAGCAATGAAACCGGTGAATGGTGGTGGCAGGAAGACGCCGAGTATGAACTGGATTTTGAGGTGAGTAAGATAGCGGAATTAGAACCTGACCTGACAACCAGAGTATCCGGGTTCGATACTACAAATGAATCCGGATACGATGAATACTTTGAACCACCTATACACAAAAACCCGACTTCAGTAACCATAGCTGAAGACAGCCATACCGCCGGGTCCACTTTAGTTGGAGTCGAGGGTATTTACTTGGTAGGGTTTGGAGATGCAGACGAGCACTGGGACCTCACGGACCTGGCTGAGTTCTCCGGCATTGACACCATGGATCTGCAAAACGCCTCAAAGCTCACCCTGTCCGGGGATCAGTATAAGGAAATCAGTGAAGCCCTTAACGGGGAGGAGAGTGAAGTAACAGTAGAAGGAGCTGATAAAGACGTAGAGATCTGGCAGGGCGATGTAGATACCCTGATTCTGGATGATCAGGTTCAGGAGAGATCCATAGAGGTCGGCTCTGTTATCCATAATAAAATGGAATTGACAAGTTCCGATCTGGATAGCCTTGAGCTGAGCATGCATGGGGCTGCGATTTCTAAGGTGGCTACAAACAACGAACTGCAGGATCTGCGTATCAACTCCACCTACGATGACCCGGAATACGGTGGAGGCAATACACTGTTTGATCCTGACAGGATAGACCTGGCAGACGCAGCAAATGTTTCCATTGAGGGTAGCAGGGATGTGCATCTTGGCAGCATTCGAGGGAATCTAACCCTTGCCGATCAGACCACAGTGGATGCTGCAGAACTGGATTCACGCTTGTTTTTATACGTAGAGGCGGCATCAGGTGCAGATAATTTAGTGACCACAGGTTCCCAGACCGGGGACAACCATATCCGTGCTTATCTTGACAAGGCTGCAAGCGGCGCAAGTTATTCCTTCACCGGAGGTACAGGCGAGGATTATATCCGGATTTACGAGGCTGGCAATTCACAATCTCGTGCTGAACTGGATATAAGCTCTGCTGGAGGAGATGACAATTCAATTTACCTCTATGATGTCTACGCTCAGGGCTCAATAAGCGGCTTTCAATCCATCAATGCCGCCAAGGGTGATGTTGACTTAACCCGGATGGATATCCAGGGACTTGAGGTTATCAGAATAGGTTCGGCTGATCTGTTCACGTTTATTGATTCCACCATGCATTTAACCGCCTCACAGGTTCAGGACTTCGGAGATGACGTTGAATATTCCAGGAGTCATGAAGGAGGCAAACTATCTCTTCTGGTGCAGCAGGACGCTGACCTTTCCAATGCGCATTCTTCCCTGGCTCAAGTACTGAACCAGGTGGATTTTCAAGGAAACGATGTAAGTTTGCAGATTTCATCCGATCAGGCCGACAGTCTTGCTGTGAAAGGAACCACAAAAGATTCTGAACTGGTAATTCACGCTAAAGACATAGGCCAGCACCAATCACGAGATATGACCTTAAATCTCGACATGAACGGCGCAGACCTCAGCTTTGAGTTCGGTACGTTACTAAACCAGACCCTTAATCTCACCCAGGAGTCCAGCCTGCAAAATATAGCAACACTGAGGGTTAACAGCGATACCTATAGCGGAATACTGTCTGTACACCCAGACACCATACTTGATGTGGATTCTTTTATGGTTAAAGAAGACGGAGTGCTTGAACTGAGTGCAGACCAGGCAAATGGTGAAGACATATCAGGTCAAGGTACGCTGCAGGTAAATAACTATAACGGGACTCAGGATTTTAGTCAGGTTGGTACTCGCCAGGTGCGGGTTAACAGCGATACAGGGTTTACTGGTGCCGAACTTGAACTCTTAGAGACTGAAAGAATTCACTTTCGTTTTAGAGATGAGGCTGGGTTTGACAGCATTTCAGCAGGTAATGCTGAATTTATTCAGTTTTCTTTTGCTGTTGGAACTAATGAGGTGACCGTGCTTGATGCTGAAAAACTTGAATTCCTGCACATAAATTTAAGTAGAAGAAATGAAGTGTTATTTAAGGGGTTTGGTGACGAGGACACTGACTTGTCTTCTTTAGAAGAGGTTACTGTCTGGTGGGGTTCTGAAAATGCCTCAGTGGAGCTGGATTTTGTTGCTTCATCAGATGGTGGGGCTAATAATCTGGATACCTTTGACTTCCAACTTCTGCACGAGGATACACAGGTTTTTCTGCGCTTTACCGAGCAGGACATGGATTTTAACGATATCGTTGTCAAGTTATCATCCTATGGCCAGGAAATCACCCTGAATGATAAAGCTGCCAACAGTTTTTCCGGTAAACTCTCACTAAAGGGCTACGAGGGGCAGGAATACAATGTTCAGCTTGGCAAAGGAGGGGTAAACCAGCTGGGTCTGTCAGAAGAAGGGCGGTTTACTATAGCCTATGAAGAAGGCGATATTGTAATCAGCGGGTTTAAAACCGATGAGGGATCAGACAGGCTCGACTTTACCGCATTAGCTAAAAGCTGGGCCTGGGATAGTGTGGATAACATCCTGACAAGCTCTGATGGTGAGTGGGAGCTGGATTTCGGAGATGATGGAGATACTGATGCTCAAGTAGATATTGTAAATAAAGACGGTGAGGGTTTCGGCAAGGTTGTGCTGGATGGAGTCGACCCGGACCATTTGGAGATGGGTAATTTTGAGTCCTTTTCTACAGTCACAGAAGACGAGCTGCGGGATGCGGTGGCAGATGGCTCTTATGCCGTGGAGCACAATGGTGTAGAATATACCTTTGAGGATTCAGAGTATAATATCGATACCTCGCAGGTAATGGATATGTCGGGTCTTTTCTATGGCTCGGATTTTAATAAGGATATCGGATACTGGGATGTCTCCAGCGTTGCGAATATGTTTGGTATGTTCGAATCAGCTGAATTCAACCAGGACATCGGAGACTGGGATGTCTCCAGCGTGGAAGACATGGGCTGGATGTTATATAACGCCAAGCTGTTTGAGCAGGATCTTTCCGCCTGGCAGGTTCCAGGCATAGCTGAAAAGCCCCGGGATTTTGCAACAGGTTCTCCCCTGGAAGGAAGAGACGAATGGCACCCCAACTGGGGAGGTATAGAAAAACTGACCGTCACGATAGATAGCTTATCTACTGCTGGAGAAGCTGGTTCCAGTGTACATGTCAATGTTACCGTGGAACATACCGGAAATGCAGGGCAGGTGGAATTCACCGTTACCCAGGATACAACCGGGGTAACAGAGAGAGTGGATCTCAATCATAGCGTACCAGCAGAGGAAGAGGTCTCGTGGACCCTGGAAGATACATTGGCTTTTGATCCAGGGGCTGTGGAGCTCGAGGTAAGTGTAGAGGAGGACGGGGAGACAGTCTCGGAGGTAAAAACCTTCGGCCTGTATGAAGACGAAGAAGACCGTGACTTTGAGTGGCAGTGGTCGGATCCGGACAAGTCTCCTTTTGACATGATCGGGCATGTTGTGGCAGACCACGATGGTTATGACGAGGGCTGGTATGGCACCGGTACTGGGTTTTTAATCAGCCCCATGCATATAATGACCAATGCTCACGTAATTACAGATGATGAGGACTGGGCCTCTGACCTGTCAGAGCTGAATGCTGTCGATTTCTTTCTGGGACGTAACGGAGGCAACCTGTTTGATGAGCAGGACGGCAACGAGTACGCAGGTGAGCATGCCTACCTGCAAAAAGACGAATGGGGCAAGGCATGGCCGGATACGGATATGGCCATAGTCACCCTGGATAGAGAGGTAGAAGGAGTGGAACACTTCGACTGGTTCTGGAATGCCGGACAGGAGACGGACAGGGATGTTACGGGGGATTCTGTAACCATATCAGGATACCCAAGTGAAAATATTGAGCAGGGTGAGGACGATAGAGGCAATAACATTTATTTTCAATGGAATGCTCAAGGTACTGCAACAGATTACCTCCCTGGCTATGATGAATACGGCCAGGAAAGCGGTGGTCTGGAGTTTTCTCAGGATATGTCTTTTGCCGGTGGTGCCAGCGGCTCTCCGGTTATCCGCGAGACTGTAAATGGTGACTACCAGTTTGTGGGTGCATACACTGGAAGTATTGGTGCCGACCCGGTAGCAGCCACCCTGGATTCGACTGCCTTTGACTGGGCTTTGACGGTAGTGCAGGGTGACGGATACCTGACAGATCAGGAATATGTGTATGGTGGGCTGGATCCTGAGGATATGGGGCCGGACAAGCTTTTGCCGGGCACAGACACTGCTGTGGCCCGTTCTTCAGAAGGGGGGGAGTCAGTCGGCATTAAAGTGCAGGGAGTGCCTCAAGATGAATTAGATGACTATAGCGGCCTGGCTTAGCACAAATTTCAAACAAACATGTTGGAAACTTTTTCTTACTCCTGCCCATCTGGATTACAGGCACGGCGTAACCCATACGCCCATACTCCCATACGCCCATACTCCCATACTCCCATACTTCTTAAGGCCGGGGGAGGTTGTATGAAATCCTGTCCTTCAGGACTTCGGGCATAACCCGCGCTTTTTGTTTTTACTGACCTCTGACCTCTGACGTCTGGTCTTAGTAAACTCCCCTCCTTTATCGTTCCCACGCTCTGCGTGGGAACTTTTTTCGACCGCTCCTGCGGTCATTTTGCGTGGGCGTGAAGATATCTTGACGCCCATACGCCCATACTCCCATACTTCTTAAGGCCGGGGGAGGTTGTATGAAATCCTGTCCTTCAGGACTTCGGGCATAACCAGAGTTAAATCATTTCTCTAAGTATAAGCTGGACATAAGAACTCATAATGTAAATACTTGAAATTATTAGATTTTGTATTCAGCTGTCAGCAAGTAATTGATAACTTACTCTGCAATCAGTAAATCTGTGCATTGCCATGTAGACATCAAGATAATTTTTGTAGCGCTTTAAAAATGATGCCTTGCAACTTCTTTTTTCCTTTAATGTCAAACAGCCTCACAAAAAAAATATAAAAAAAAGGGTTTGTCAGTAAAAAACAGGCTTTTTACTGTTGACAACCTGCTTGTGATGGAGATACTAATAGCCACTAAACCATAAGGAGGAAAAGCTATGTCATTCGAATTTCATACCGATATTGAAATCTCCGTAGGCACTCGGTTCAACGAATTGTTTACGGACACGGAAGAACTTTATACCCATTATGAAGTTTGGACCGGTCGTATCGATGAGGAGGGGCGTGTAGTTGATGGCAATTCTCTTGGCTGGCTGTCAATAGAGGAGCTTGCCGATATTGCTGTCAGCTATGATCAGATTAACCATAACTCTTTGTATGTCCGGGGCCGTGAAGAGGAAATCGGTACAGGGGACTGGCATCACAATGACTGGAGGGGTGGAGATTATTTTGACTTTCCTGGTCCCCCGGAAATCGAATTTCATACCGACATAGATATATCCATGGAAACTTCTTTTGCCGAACTCTTCACCGATGAAGACGACACTGCAACCTGGTATCAGATATGGACCGGCGAGATGGACGAGGAAGGTGTGGTCCAGGGTTCCTTGGTGGACACTGAAGCCGGTCGTGGCTGGGTCCAGGCTGAAGATCTGGACGAGCTTATGGTCACCGGCGACCAGGTCGGACACAACACCATTTATGTGCGGGCTCACAGTCCTGAGCTTGGACTGCGTGACTGGGAGCACAATGACTGGCGTGGCGAAGAATTTTTCGAGTTCCCTGAACCCTGGGATTATGAACTGACCATAGAGCAGAGTTATGCCATCGAGGACACTCCACTGGACCAGATGTTCAGCATCACCCCCCCATCCGGGGTAAAGGATGATGAAATATGGCTTCAGGTCAAGGTAGATGGAGAGCCCCTGCAGACCAGCCTGGGAGGTGGCTGGGTCCGGGGTGATCAGCTGGATCAGGAGGTTTTTCCTGTGGCTGATGCTGGCAAGGAGATCAGTGTCGTCCCCTATTATAAAGGTGAGATGCATGAGGATGATGAAGTATCCTGGGAGGTGAGGGATGAATCCCCCGGCTCCATCTCCGGCGAGATAGTCCTGGACAACGAAGGTGTGGACCGGGACGTGGAAGTGACTGTAGAAGCCAATGGCGAAGCCGTGACCCTGGAGATCCTGGAGGGTGAGACCGGCGCTGAATATATTATAGAGGGTCTGGAGGCTGGAAATTACGAAGTATCTGCCGAGGTGACTGGTGATGCCGTAGGCGCATATGAAATTGATAATGGGGTCCTCGAGGATATCACTGTAGAGGCAGGTGAAGTTAACGACGGTAATGATTTTAACCTGGTATCACTGCCGGGTTCCATAGCCGGCACGGTAAGTATCTTTGATGTAGAGGGCGAGGCAGATCCTGAAGCTGCCATCGAGATTACTGTGTCAGCCGAGAACGGCGAGACCTATGAGTACATCATAGAAACCGCAGACGATGACGGCCAGAGTGAATATGCTTACCTTTTGGAGGGTGTATATGCGGGTACCTACACAGTCACCGCTTCTGTTGATGGCTATGAGCTGGCCGAGGAACAGCAGGTGCAGGTAGGTGCTGGAGAAGAAGTTGAGGATATTGACCTGACTGTCACGGCCATAGATGATCCAGAATACACAGTAACTTTCATTGAAGATGAGGAGGTCGAGGACTGGACCGTCACAGTTTACTCGGACGAAGAAAGAACTGAAGAGGTTGGAAGCGCGGACGCTGGAGATGAAGAGCCTTTTTACCAGGCCGCAAAAGACCTTAAAGACGGTGAATACTGGTTTACAGTAGAATTGGATGGATACCAGGACTATGAAGGTGACTTTGAAGTAGATGGCCAGGAAAAGACGGTTGATTTTGAGCTGGACGCACTTGCATCTGATCTTTGGGCCTGGATGTGGGAAGCTGAGTATGATCCCGAAGAGGAAGATTACCTGGTAACATTCGATATCGATAATGATGGTGCGGTTGATACAGAAAATTTAGAGATCACCATATCACTTGATGATGAAGAGATTTACTTTGACGATGAAACAGTAATTTCCGCAGGGGAAACATACGAAGGTGAATTCTGGCTTGGTGAATATTATGACCTTGAGAACTTGGTGCCTGGTCAGGAATATACTCTTACTCTTGAAGTTCAGGACGACTATGATTCTGATGAAGATTCCGAGACTTTCACAGCATTTGCTGAGCCTGCCTACTTTGCAGTGGTCTCGGTAGATGCCGATCCCATTGACCAGGGTGAAGAAGCCAGTGTCAGTGTAGACATAGAAAACACCGGAGGCGAGGAAGGCACCCAGGATATCGTGCTGACCATTGTTGTACCCGAGGCTGACGACATTGTGGTCACCGAGGAAGACTTCACAATTGGAGCCGGTGAGACCGAGACAGTAGAGTTCACAGATATCGATACCACTGGTCTGGATGCCGGAGATTACGACATCCAGGTGGCAACCGATGATGAGACCGAGACCTTTGACAATGCTCTGACAGTAGAAGCGGTTGTCGAAAATCTCACAGTGGATACTACCTCTCCCGAGGATGGCGACACAGATGTAGAGGTAGACACAGATATAACAGTTACTTTTGATCAAAACATTCAGTTGCTCGATACTGGTTGGGAACATATCACCCTGTCCGGTACGGCTCTCTCAGAAGACGAGGTGTCAGTAGAAGACAATGTATTGACCATCACCCCTGACGAGGCTCTGGCTTACGATACTGAGATGACAGTAGAAGTAGGCGAAGATGCTGTAGGCTGGGAAGGTGATGAAGATGTGAAGCTGGAAGAGGCTTATGACTTCAGCTTTACCACTGAGCAAGAGCCTGTAACCTACACAGTTACCTTTAGCGAGGTTGAGGAAGTCGATGATTGGACCGTCACAGTTTACGCGGACGAAGAAAGAACTGAAGAGGTTGGAAGCGCAGAAGCTGGAGATGAAGAGCCCTTTTACCAGGCCGCAAAAGACCTTAAAGACGGTGAATACTGGTTTACAGTAGAATTGGATGGATACCAGGACTATGAAGGTGATTTTGAAGTAGATGGCCAGGAAAAGACGGTTGATTTTGAGCTGGATGAACTTACATCTGATCTTTGGGCCTGGATGTGGGAAGCTGAGTACGATCCCCAGGAGGAAGATTACCTGGTAACATTCGATATCGATAATGATGGTGCGGTTGATACAGAAAATTTAGAGATCACCATATCACTTGATGATGAAGAGATTTACTCTGACGATGAAACAGTAATTTCCGCAGGGGAAACATACGAAGGTGAATTCTGGCTTGGTGAATATTATGACCTTGAGAACTTGGTGCCTGGTCAGGAATATACTCTTACTCTTGAAGTTGAGGACGACTATGATTCTGATGAAGATTCCGAGACTTTCACAGCGTTTGCTGATCCTGCCTACTTTGCAGTGGTCTCGGTAGATGCCGATCCCATTGACCAGGGTGAAGAAGCCAGTGTCAGTGTAGACATAGAAAACACCGGAGGCGAGGAAGGCACCCAGGATATCGTGCTGACCATTGTAGTACCCGATGCTGAAGACATTGTGGTCACCGAGGAAGACTTCACAATTGGAGCCGGTGATACAGGCACGGTGGAGTTCACAGATATCGATACCACTGGTCTGGATGTCGGAGATTACGATATCCAGGTGGAAACCGATGATGAGACAGAGACCTTCACAGATGCTCTGACAGTGGTAGATGTTGAGGAGCCATATTTTCAAATAGAGACCCTTGAGCTTGAAGAATTCTGGGATTTTCAAACCGGTACTGCTAATGTGCAGGTTGTAAATCAGGGTCAAGAAGGGGTCCGGGATATTTCCCTGACTGTTGATGGTGATGTTATTGAGGTCTGGGAAGATGTAGAGCTCAGCAAAGGTGAGCGCTGGAATCAGGAGGTTGATATAGATCCTGATGAGCTGGATTTAGATACTGGCTGGTATAATCTTGAGTTGGATACCGAAGACGACCAGGAAAGTTTGTATTTTCAAATTAAGGAGTCTCCGGAATACATAACTGTATTTGAGACCACTCCTGAAAAGGGAGATAAAAATGTTTCAATAGACACTGATATAGAGGTTATCTTTGATCAGGACATCCAGCTTCTGGATGCAGGTGAGATTGAGATCACAGCGGATGAGGAAAGCTTTGATTTTACTGCCTCTGTGACCGATGATGTTCTCACCATTACTCCGGATGAAGATTTTGCCTACGATACCGAGATTACGGTGGTAATTAATACCGATGCAGTAGCCTGGGATCTGAATCCAGGCGTAACACTCGAAGAGGACTTTAGCTTCATTTTTACTACTGAGGAAGGCCCAGTTGTTGACGATATAACTGTGGATGGCCCGGATAGCCTGACTATTCCTTCCGAGGGCGTGACAATGGGCGAGTATAGTGCCGTTGTCTTTGATCAGTTCGGCGATGAAATGCCGGATGAGGAAGTGATCTGGAGCCTGGAAGATCTGGGTGATCTGGAAGGAATCTCCATAGACGAGAATACAGGCGAAGTGACTGTAAGTACAGAGGCTTACGAGGCATTCGAGGAAGGCGATTCCTTCACAGTGGTAGCCACTTCCGAGACTGACGAAGAGATCTACGAGACTATGGAAGTTGATCTGGAGCTGGAGGATTTGGTTGTTACTACCGTGAATGTGGATGGCCCAGGGACTATCCTGATTCCTGAAGAGGGTGAGACCGAGGTTGTCACTTATGAAGCGGAAGTCCTGGATCAGTACGGCGCTCAAATGGAAGAAGAGGTGACCTGGAGCCTGGATCAGGAGGTGGACGGTGTAACCATTGATGACGGCGTAATAACCGTTACCCATGATGCTGATCCCGATGAAGAATTCACCGTAATCGCCACTTCAGTGAGTGATGAGGACGTTACCGGTGAGTTTGAAGTAAGTTTGACCGATGAAGCCCCCGCAGTAGACAGCATTGTCGTGGAAGGCGACGAGACGGTCGTGGTTCCCTCAGACGGCGAGAACAGTTACACCTACACCGCTACTGTATTTGATCAATTCGGCGATGAAATGCCTGGTGAGGATGTAAGCTGGATTCTGGAAGATCTGGGTGATCTGGAAGGAATCTCCATAAATGATATAGGCTTAGTAACTGTAAGTGCAGATGCTTACGAAGCATTCGAGGAAGGCGATTCCTTCACCGTTGTCGCCACTTCAGAGACCGATTCTACTGTCACTGAAACCATGGCGGTTGATCTTGAGCTTGAAGAACTGAGAGTAGACCAGGTAGAAATAGTTGAAGGTCCTGACAGCATGGAGATCCCCCCCTCGGATGAAGAGCCGAACACTGCCACCTACACCGCTACTGTATTTGATCAGTACGGCGCAGAGATGGATGAGGACGTTATCTGGAGCCTTGAAGAAGAGATAACCGGCATCACCATAGATGACGGCGTAGTGACTGTAAGTACAGACGCTTACGATGAGTTCGAGGAAGGCGATACCTTCACAGTGGTGGCCACTTCAGAGACCGATTCTACTGTCACTGAAACCATGGCGGTTGATCTTGAGCTTGAAGAACTGAGAGTAGACCAGGTAGAAATAGTTGAAGGTCCTGACAGCATGGAGATCCCCCCCTCGGATGAAGAGCCGAACACTGCCACCTACACCGCTACTGTATTTGATCAGTACGGCGCAGAGATGGATGAGGACGTTATCTGGAGCCTTGAAGAAGAGATAACCGGCATCACCATAGATGACGGCGTAGTGACTGTAAGTACAGACGCTTACGATGAGTTCGAGGAAGGCGATACCTTCACAGTGGTGGCCACTTCAGAGACCGATTCTACTGTCACTGAAACCATGGCGGTTGATCTTGAGCTTGAAGAACTGAGAGTAGACCAGGTAGAAATAGTTGAAGGTCCTGACAGCATGGAGATCCCCCCCTCGGATGAAGAGCCGAACACTGCCACCTACACCGCTACTGTATTTGATCAGTACGGCGCAGAGATGGATGAGGACGTTATCTGGAGCCTTGAAGAAGAGATAACCGGCATCACCATAGATGACGGCGTAGTGACTGTAAGTACAGACGCTTACGATGAGTTCGAGGAAGGCGATACCTTCACAGTGGTGGCCACTTCAGAGACCGATTCTACTGTCACTGAAACCATGGCGGTTGATCTTGAGCTTGAAGAACTGAGAGTAGACCAGGTAGAAATAGTTGAAGGTCCTGACAGCATGGAGATCCCCTCGGACGATGAGCCGAACACTGGAGAATTCACAGTAAGTGTCTTGGATCAGTATGGCACTGAGATGGAAGACGTAGAAGTTACCTGGAATATTCTGGAAGATATAGACGGTGTTTCCATAGAAGATGGAACCGTGACGGTAACTGCAGCAGCCTACGAGGAAGCTGATTCCTTCACAGTGGAAGTATCTGCAAATGGAGAGACTGACACTCAGGTAGTGGATCTTGAGCTTGAAGAACTGAGAGTGGACGACTTCTCACTTTTCGTTGAGGATATTAATGCCGGTGAGGAGCCTGTGCTGGAGTTTACTGATGCAGTGGATCAGTATGGAGCAGACCTGGAAGGTGACTACACAGCCGATATTACCATAAACGGAGATGAGTATATTGATGTAACATTGTCCTTTAGCGAAGGTGCTGCAACATTCGAAGATGCTACTTCGATAGAAGAGGCTAACGATTACACAGCAACAGCAACTATCGGTGACATAACTAACGACTACACCTTTACTGTCGAACAGCTAGCCACGCTGGATATTACAGATATCACTATTGACCCAGAAGAACCCACTGAAGGAGATGAAATAACTGTCTCTGGCAATGTATTTGTAGATATTGCTGATGCTCAGAATGTAACTGTTAGTTTGACCATTACTGACGATGAGAGTGAGGTGGTTTTCTCCGCTGAAAAGGCTTGGGAAGAAATAACCATGGGTGAGTCAGAGGAATTCGAATTCACTTGGGATGAGGACGTTGAGGTTGGTGACTACGAAATCTTGATAGAAGCAAATGCTGATAACGCAGTTGAGGTGACTGAAACTGAAAGTGTGACAGTTTCGGAGGTACCGGACTTCAACGTTATCGAAGCAGATGATGAACCAGCTAGTGTTAGCCAGACACTTATTGGTACTGACGATCAGATAGATGTGTTTGTCTTTAATTTCGAATCAGACGGCAATAACGCTTTTGCTAAATTTGCTGAGTCTATTATACAAAATTATAATTACGATGATGGTGACATCATACTTCTCGTTGATCAAATGGACAGTCTTGATGAAGTAAGCCATGTTTCTACTGATTCTGTCAGGAACGTTGATGAAGGTGCCATAATTAACTTTTTTGAAGATCCAGGAGATCCTGACCAATCAATTTTGATTGAAGACGCTGAAGTAGATACTCCATTTGGAGCTACACTACAAAATGTAGTAGATGTTCGATTTGAAGTCGAAAAGAATGAAGTTATTGAAGAGATGGGTTTAAATACATATATAGAAGAGTTGATTGCTGCATAAGTATTGTGGCTTTTAGCCGGCTTGGAGTTAATCTCCAAGCCGGCAAATTGAGTTAAATTAGATACTAATCAGTAATTTATAATTTTAATATCTCAACAAATGGAGGCGTTATGGCTACATTGGTTTATCTAGGTGAGAACTACAACAATGAGACTTTTACTGTAAACGGACAACTGGATTTTCGTATTGCACGAGGAATGGAGTATGAAAACATTGAATTTGCTATAGGTGGCAACTCAAGAGATGTAGAAGTACATACTGATATTGCAGCAGAAGCTACTTTTACATTGACCGAAGGAATTGATTATGATTATGTGGTAGACGAAGATACTGGTTCTATACTTGTTCAAGATGGTGATGGGAATACCATGCTGTCTTTAGAAGTAGGAGCCGATTTAAAAACGGTTGCTCAGGTTAGAATTGGTGATGGTGAAGAAACACAGATTGAATTAGATCCAGATACTTCTGAGATAAAACCTGAGACACGTCCCCAACATCCAGAAGACGTAACTATAAATATCGATGAGATAGATCCTATTACTGAAGGTGATTTTCTTTCGTTTGGTGGAGAAGTAGTCAATGACAGCGCAATAGAATTAGACTACGATTTAACAGTTTATATTGATGGCGATGAATATGATGTTGATGAGAGTTTTACAGTTGCAGCTGGTGAGACTAAGCCATTTGACTTTGGTGAGATAACAGGTACTGAAGGTCTCGATGTTGGAGAGTACACCATAACCATCCAGTACGGAGAATATGGTAAGACCACAACAACATTCACTGTTGAACCGGAAGAGCTTTTTACTGCACTTGAAGCCAGTGGAAAGAAATTTGAAGATGATATAACTGTTGATAGGGAAATAGAAGATGAACAAGCCTATAACTTTTCTGGATTAACTTCAAACAGTAGAATTGAAATCACTGAAGATGTAGATCTGACATATGTAGCAGATTTTGGAGACGTCACTATTGATGTTAGTGAGGGTGCGACACTGACTATTTCCGCTGCTCAGGCGACCGCTTTAGCTGAAGCTGGTGGTTCGGTTACCGGGGATGGTAGTGTTACTGTGACTGGGTTGGATGGCGATGATATTTATGACCTGAGTGGTATTACAGCCAGTGCGAGTGCTGAAGTTGATACTGTTACACTTCGCCCAGACACAAACCTGGGTGACATAGAGATTACCGTTGCAGATACTCATACTTTTACCCTCACAGCTGCCCAGGCAGATGGACGTACGATAGTTGGTGATGATTCAGAAGGAGCTGCCGATGATGGCAATGTTTTCGTTACTGATATTGAAGGAGATATCGCTTATGATTTCTCAGCCATTGGCTCTGAAAACGGGACCGTAACCGCCGACGATATAAATGCTGACGATTATGTAGATGGAGAGATCACTTTCCCAGCCGGTATCCAGCTTGGTGACTTAGATATTACTCTTGTATCCGATCCCGAACTGACCATGGCTGCTGCAGATGCAGACGGTGCAACAATAGATGGAGACGGTACCGTAATTTTAACCGGCGATGCAGCTGGTGCAGATTTAAGCGGTATCTCTGCTGCTGGTGTAACCATAGACCTCCGCCAGGTAACCGGCGACTTTGAACTGGAAGGTGCTGATGCAGATGCAGGACTTATGGGAAATACCACCAGTCCGCTGATTCTGACCTCTGTGCAGGCTGATGGGCAGGAACTTGAATCTGCTGAAGACATTGATGTTCATGGAAACATGAATGTGGACCTACGTGAGATTACTGACGGCGGAACTCTCACCGTTCATGTAACTGAATCCCAGAGCCTCAGCTTGGCCTCCAGGATGCCTGGTGGCACAGTGATCCAACTGGCTGATGGTGTTGTGCTTACCGCTTCAGCAGCTGTTTATGAATCCCGCCTGAGCGGATTGAATGTAAATGAACCTGCCGAAGGCACAGCTGAGGTGAAGATCACTGGCTCTGCAGCTGATGTTGCAGATGTGACTAAAGGCGGCAGTAATGCCCAGTTCTCCTTTACCGTTACAGGGGATATCGCAGCAGATGCTGCTGCAATAGATCTGTCAGCTATTACTGACAGCCTAACCTTTGAAAGCAACAGCATATCCGTTGGTGAAAATGCCGAATTGACGCTAAATGTAGCACAGGCCAATGGCGTGACCATTACTGGTGATGGCGAGACTAAAATCATTACTGGTGCTGTAGAAGAAGACACTGATCTGACTGGTATTGCTAACTTGGTAGATAACCCAACTACTCTAACAATAAAGGATGGCTACACCCTGACCGTTACAGCAGAGCAGGCAGCTGCGTTAACCTCTATCGTAAACGATGGAGACGATACAGGAGATGTTGAGGTTATAGTTGGGACAGACACCCCTGTGGATGTTGACTTGTCCAACGTAGGTGTTACAGGCACTGATACTTTCACCCTTCAGGTCGATGCAACAAAAGATCTGACTACTGCAGCGAGTGTAGATACTGCAGATATAATTCAGATAAGCGGAAGCTATACACTGACTCTTACACCTGCTCAGGCTGATGCTACCGAAATTACTGGTGGGACAGTAGTAGTAGATGGTGACATTGACGGTGCTACTGCTGATTTCACGCAAGTAGAAAATCTTACCTTTGAGAGTGATGAGGTAAACCTGGACAGCGAAACATTGACCCTGACAGCCAGCCAGGCTGATGGTGTAAAAATTACAGAAAGCGGTGGCAAACTCAACGTCATCTTCGAAGCAGGCGATGATGGGACAGTAAACCTCGCTACAGGTTCAGCAACAGCTGCCGACCTTTACGGCACAGCAGTTGTATCAGGCAACATGACCTTAGCTGCAGGTGAAGAGGATAAATGGAAAGAATTTACCTCTGTAACCGTAGCAGACGATGTCACTTTGACACTGTCAGCAGAGCAGGCAGATACAATTGATAACTCTTCTGGTATAATCCAAGGAGCTGGATCTGTCATGATCACCGGCAATGCCGATGGTGATTATGACCTTAGTGGTATTGTCACAACTGGCCTCTCATTCCAGGGCAATTCAATTTCTGTTGATGGTGGCAAAACCCTTACCCTTACGCCAGCACAGGCTGACGGTGTGAGCGTTACCGGTGATGGTGCCCTTGATGTTATCGGTGATTTAGCACAAGATCAAACCGTTGATTTAACTAATGTTGCTGCAGATATTGAATTTGATGGTGATTCACCAGGTGACTTAGATCTTGACACCGGCGCAGAAGTGCAAGTCACAGTTGCACAAGCTGACGCAGTATCATTCACTGTTTCAAATGATGGTGGCACTGTAGTCCTATCAGGGACATTAGGAACTGAAACGATTGATGTAGCTACAAACACAGCCGACCTCACAGGCGTTACTCTGAATGAAACGCAAGACACGGCTGAAGGTCACATAGAAGCTATCACAGCAGACACTGTCACACTCTCTGCAGAGCAGGCGAACTTTGTAAGTGATCTGGACATTGACACTGGGACATTCGACCTTATTGTTCAGCTTGATGCTGAGAACACCGGTGTTGATCTTACCGGTATGACAGCAACAGGGCAAGCCGTAACTGTGCAGGTCACTGAGGATATGGAGCTGACTCAACATGATAAGCTTACAAGCACGGATGCAGTCAATGCTGACATCGAACTCATGGACGATGCTGAGCTTACTCTGACCGTTGCTCAGGCAAAAGTTCTGGCAGGCACAAATAAAATAGTAGGCGAAGGCACAGTAGAAGTAACAGGTACATTTGCAGATGGTGATACCGCAGCTTTGGCTGGCCTGATTGGCGATACAGGCGGCGATGCTATTACCCTGGATCTTACTCAAGCAGATCTGACCGCTGATACAGATGTCGAAGCCAATTTGAATGCTGTTGGTGGAGATGATCTCAACAAAGTTATCCTCACCGCAGATCAGCTCGTTGACAACATTACGCTTGATATGGATGATTTTAACCTGGAAATCCATGCAAACGCTGCGGGAAGCTCAATCTTCACAAACAATCTTGAAAACGTTGGCGCGCAAGACGTAGAAGTCATTGTTTCTGAAGACGCTGATCTTGCCGGTAATCTGACCAATGTCACGGATTTGATTGTTGGTGAAAACACTGTAGGCATCTCTGCTCAAAACCTCGGGCGTGCTGCCAATGTTCAAAGTGATGCAACAGGCACGCTCAATGTAACCAGCGCGTCAGAAACAGCAGTTGACTTGACAAATAGTGGAGAAGATACACAATTCGCAGGTTTCGCAGGCACACTGAACATCACTGAGGATGTGGCTCTGACGCTTGATCCATCGGTTTATAATGAAACAGTGGGAACAGCAGATCCTACAGCTTCTTTTACAACAATCGATGATTCTGATCTTACCGATGGAGATACCGTTATCTTAGCCTTCAAGCATGATGGCAACGACTACGCAGTGGAAGTTACCAGTGACGGTACTCGTGCAGACCTTGCCGAGAAACTCAATACTGAACTGGGCGCAGACTTCACAGTAGTTGATGACGGGACAAACCTTGATGTCACAGCTGAAGACGGAGTAAACATTGCAGATGCAAGGCTTGACGTTGTAAGCTTCTCCGAAATCACTGGAGACGGCACACTGGTTATTGAAGAGTACAATGCTGATGGTGTACTCGTGACTCAGCAGATGCTGGATATGATCAGCACGGCCAAAGTGGATGTAACTGGCGCAGACACAGTTCCTAACGACCTGGTCATCCCGACTGGTCAGACTCTGATTATGACCCAAGAGCAACTGCACGAGGGTGAGTACACCGGCACTGGAACTATCCAGATTGCACTTGTTGACAGTGAAGATCTTGATCTTGAGGATGTAGCAGAAACACTGACGCTTAATGCAACAGTAGATGATTCTGAAAACATTACAGGTGACAACATCGATCTGCAGCGTCTTGACTCCATTGAAGTAGCCGATACGTTTACACTTACTGCTACCGCAGCCCAGATTACTGGTGTAACCGTGGTTAGCTCTGGCGAAGGTGATGATGATGGAAGCCTGACTGTAGAGGCAACCACTGCAGCCATGACTGAGGACTTGGATCTTTCCAATGTCTCTCTTGGCGAAGCTGGTGCATTGACAGTTGAGGTCACAGGCATCCAGGATCTGGATCTTACAGAGAATGCCAATCTGGGTAATATGACGCACATAAATATCACAGGCGTAGCTGAGACAACTTATGTGCACATGACTGGTGACCAGGCCCATGAGGTTGATTTAACAGCTGATGCAAATACACAAATAACCCTCTACAACACAGCCGCCACAGAGTATGACTTCAGTGACTTTGATCATGCTGATGCAGTTATCGACGTCACTGATCTTGAAGGTACAATTACCTTCCCCGCTACTCTGGACGGTGACTGGACCATGACCGCAGCCCAGGCCCACGAGGCTGACTTTGAAGTGACTGGCACCCTGAACATTGTTGATCCTCACCTTACTCCAGCAATGGATCTGAGTGCTCTGACAATGACTGGTACTGTAAACGTAGAGTTCGACCTCTCTGAGTACGAAAACGAAGCCATCAACTTCACAGGTGATCTCGGTGGAGCCACTGTAAACATGGGCCTTGGGGCCGTCATGATAGCAGATGCTGACACCGTTGACGATGTTACCTTTGAAGGCCCCGGCACTGTGCAGGTTATGGGAGATTTAACTGGTAACGCCCTTTCAAATGTTGAATCCAGCCTGGATCTCACTAAAGCAGATGAAGGCACAGAACCTACAAATATGCCTGCTACAGTAGCAGAGGGGATAACCATAACCCTGACACCTGCTCAGGCAGACGGCTTTGCCGTTACCGGACTCGGCACGGTAGTTGTAGAAGGCGTTTCCGGTGAAAATCTGGACTTCTCTAATATTGAATCCAGTCTGAATCTGAGAGATGCCGACTTGACTGGTGAGGTGGAACTGCGTGACACAATAGGTGACAACCTTACTTTGACCGCTGATGCTTCACTGCTTGATGAAGTAACCATAGGCGGTGACGGCAAGGTTGTGGTTCTGGGTGATGCCAGCGGAGTGGACCTCTCAGGTATCAGCGCAGACATGGATCTGACAGAAGCTGAGATGGATGAGACCACCACCTTCCCGACCGTTGCTGCAGACCAGACTCTGACCATGAACATAACCGATGCTGAAGAGCTGGATATACCAGGCAATGGAACTATCGAACTGACTGGCAAGGTAGAAACTGATATCGACATGGAAGATTTTCAAGTCGGTGACAACACCCTTGAATTCGGTGATGAGATCGAGATACTTGATGGCTACACCTTGACAGCAGAGTCTAGGATTCTGCATGACGTTGAGATTACCGGCCAGGGCTCTGTGGTGGTAAAAGCTTCAGCAGGTCGGCACATCCTGGATCTGGGTGAGGAAGTCTCTGCAAATATCTCCTTTGAGATTGAGGATGACAACCTGACCATCAAAGGGTTCGACGCAGAAGACGATGTGCTGAACTTCAGCAACATGGATCTGGATAACCCCAACGAACCTGAAGAGGCGTTCCAGCAATACACCCTGGGCGATGATGTGTACGCTGAGGTTGTAGCAGTTGATAGTATATGGGATGAGAAAGGAGACATTGAAACAGCTGGAAGCGCCTTCTTGAATGAACAGTTGGCAGAAGGTAGCGAGATGATCTTCATGTCTGCAACTGCATCAGAAGATGGAGACACCAAAATCTGGCACTGGGATGACACTAATGACGATGGAGAGATAGATGAAGGCGAGCTGACCCTTATCGGAGTGCTGGAAGACTTCGGCAAGGACTGCTTGAGCAACATAACCGAAGCGAACTTCAGCTTCTAAAACCAACTTAAATAACCAAAAAGGCCCGCTACTTCTGCGGGCCTTTTTTTTGAGCAAGTTATATGCAGCCACTATCCACGACAAGACACGCAGGTAAATATTTTACCCAAGCTAAAGACTATATTTTCACCAGAAGCCGCACCACTGTGCCATTGGTTATCTCTGAACTTCCCAGAGCAGTACCAGCTTTTCCAATAGCCTTTACCTATTCCAGGAACAAGTACATACTGAGTGCTGTGATGGGCTTAAAACTTGAACAGAACCTGTTTGTAACCCAGGAAGGTAAATGGAGAACCAGTTATATCCCATCCTATTTTAGAGCACATCCCTTCTATCTTGCTGAATCTCAGAATGGAAAGCAGGTGGTCTGTGTAGACGAGAACTCTGGTCTGATTGGTGATAGCGGAGAACCGATTTTCGGTGAAGACAGCAAACCCACCCAGAAGACGCAGCAGATAATCGACTTTCTGGAAAAGATAGCCAAAGAGAGGGCTATAACTGACAAGGCCTGTTTGGTATTGAATGAACACGGTCTTATCGAACCCTGGGAAGGTTACGGCGGTCTGTATAGAATAAGCGAGGGTAAGCTGAAAGACCTTACCGGAGAATCCTTTATTCAACTCAGGGATACCGGCGGTTTGAAGGTTATGTACGGGCAGCTTTACTCCTTGACTCAGATGTCGAGGTTGAGGAAACTCGCTGAGCAGGAGACGGAGCCGGACTGGGAGAGTATGGAAGAACTTGATTTTGAGAAGATAAAAATATAATAGGAGAATCAACATGCACGTATTTGCGGATGGTATTTCGAAAGTGACTTTGTCTAATGGAAACCTGAGAATTATGCTCACCCAGCGTGGCCCAGACGACACAACAGTTGAAGCCGGAACCCTGATTATTCCGGCGAACCAGGCGAGTAATTTTATGAATGGTCTGGCGAACAGTCTGAAGGAGCTGGATAGTAAGCTGAAAGAGGCCAGGGAGCAGACTCAGCAGTAATTGATTAAGGCCAGTAGGGGATTTCTCTGCTGGCTTTTTACTTTGAAATTGATTGGTAATATTCTGAAAGTCAAATTTTTGTAGAGCCTCATGAAAGCCAGAAAAAAGAAAAGAAAAACTCGCAAAAAATCTGCCAGCAATCATTCTCAAACAAAAGTTCACCTTGATTCAGCTATAGTTGCTCAAGCCAGGATGTTGGCTGCATCAAATGGCCTGGATGCTGCGATTTCTTTCTTGCAAAAAAGTGAGACAGCTTCGGGTGTATCTGATTACCTGACTGCCCTGGCACATCAGCTGCAGAATACTGATCCTTCACTCTCTTTGGAGTCAGCCAGGAAAGCGGTAACATTGGCTCCAGAGGGGGAGCTAAGGGACAGGTTGATTCTTGACATATCACCAGCTTTCCGATAAGTTCGCTTCAACAGCTCAACCACCAGCCTTAAAGGAGGTAATTCATGCCCCGCATAGCCCGTTTTATCCGTAATGACCGCCAAACCGTCTACCATGTCATATCCCGTACTGCCCTGCCCGGCCTGCCCATCAAGGATACTGACAAGGATTATCTGCTGGGGCTTATCAAAAGACTGAGCAGGCTTTACTTTGTTGACGTGCTTGGGTTTGCGGTCATGGGTAACCATTTCCACCTGGTAGCCCGGATGCACCCTGAGGATGAGATTTCCAATTCAGATATCATCAAGAGGTGGCAGAAATATTATGGTGACGAAGCCCAGATGCCTACTGACCGGATGGCTGAGGTCAAGAAGAGGCTTTGCAGCCTTGGGGCCTATGTGAAGGACATCAAGCAGAACTTTACCAGGTATTACAACAAAAAGCACAGGCGGAAGGGATTTTTCTGGGGTGGCCGGTTTAAGAGTATGATTGTACAGGAAGGCAGTACTCTGGTGAACCTGCTTGCTTATGTAGACTTAAACCCTATCCGTGCCGGTATTGTTAAGAAACCGGAGAATTACCGCTGGAGTTCACTTGGTTATCATACCCAGACAGGTAATAAAGACGGTCTGCTGGATATTGATTTCGGGCTCAAGGAATGGAACGAGCTGGACCCCAAAGAGATTGTCCGCAAATACAGGCAATTCGTATATGAAACTGGAGCAGTAGACGCAGGCAAAGGCAAGACCATTGAAAAAAAGGTTGTGGAAAAAGCCAGGAAAAAAGGCTACAAGATATCCCGAGTAGAGCGCTTCAGGTACAGATGCCGGTATTTTACTGATTCTGGAGTTATTGGCGGGAAGGACTTTGTGCAGGAGGTATTTGATCAGGTCAAACACCTGCTGGGGTCCAAGGATACCAGGAAATTTACACCGGTTGGCGGGGTGGAGGGTTTGTATTCTATGAAGCGGCTTGGTGAATCCTGAGGCCAACTTTTTGCTAAAAGCTGGGATTATTCTGGGCTTTCAACTTGTCCTTGTCATTCCCCATTTCATGCATGGTATGTTATGGGCAATTCAGCCCTTTCGTTACCCATTTCATGCATGGCATGTTTTGGGCAATTAAGCACGTCATTTACCCATTTCAAGCAATGCACAAATTGGGCGACCCATCGCCTACTCCCCGGTATCTACCTTCCCCATTTCATGCATGGTATACTTTGGGCAATTAAGGCGACCTTTTACCCATTTCATGCATTGCCTGATGTGGGCAATTCAGCGCCTTTGTTACCCATTGTGAGCGCCAACCTAAATGGGAAGGGACATTATGTTGCGAGTTTAGTTATGTTGCCAGTATCCCGCTATACTCCGCCTGCCTTTAGTATTTTTTTTAACATACCCTGCATACCCCGCCCTGATTGAATGCCCTAAGGGAAGTTTCGGCTCAACAGAATTAATCCACCCCGCCTCACCAGGTATAGACATATACCCCGCCCTTGAGGCAGTTCCCGGAATGTTCAGTGGTCAGACTCCAGTACTCAGCACTGATCCCTGATTTTTTCTTGACCCCGCCTGAATTCTTTTCATTCATTTTTCTTCTTTCCAAAACTACAACCTCTTGGAGTAACTGCTCCTGGAGGTTGTATGTCCAAAAAACGCTGCAGTGAGCCGGTGTCTTTTTCCCCTTACCAAACGTAACCCCGACCAGAAGTATTGCTCCAAGCCTGATTGCCAGAGAGCGCGCAAGCGCCGGTGGCAAAGAAAGAAAATGCAGGTGGACCAGGCCTACAGGCTCAATAAAAGGGCTTCAGACCAACGCTGGAGTGCCAGGAACCCTGACTACTGGAATAACTACAGGGAAAACAACCCTGACTATACTCGAAGCAACCGGGAAAAACAGCGATATAGAAACCGGCGCAGGAGGGCCATCGAATCCATTTCCAGCGAAATTGCAAAGCTGGACGCGTTATCAGCTGAAAACAGTGACATATCAGGAACTTACGCCATGATTTCTGTCCAGGATCTGCTGATTGCAAAGATGGACGCGAAAATCGTAAAAATCACAGAAGTATCAATGGGTTGCGCATGATTTGGTCCTGATTGCAAAGGTAGGACTCGATAGCCTCCACTGCCGGGGTGGTGATAGGGAAGTCAAATCTTAATCACTGACACTTATCTCGAGGAGGAAATCATGGCCCAAAGATATTCCAGAGAGGAACTGCAGCGGTTGCGAAACAAGGTTTTGGTCAATGACGTTATTGTCCATATCCTGGATATGCCCTCCAAAGTCAGGGACGGATACTTGCGCTTTCTGTGCCCGCTTTGCTCCGAGTTTTTGACCGCCTGTAATCCCAGAACCAACCTGGCCAGGTGTTTTCGTTGCGAAAGAAATTTCAACCCCATTGACCTGGTCATGGTGGTCAAGGGCTTAAATTTCCGGGAGGCAGTGGAGTTTTTGCAGGACATGGAACAAAGGCTGGGCAGGTAGAGGTTATGCTGGACAGGCAGATCCAGGACTACCTGGAATGGATGAACAATGCCGGGTATGCTCCATGGACAATGGCCCAACACAGCCAAATTCTAAACCGGCTGCTGGACTTTGTGGTGCTAAATAGCATCCCCTGGGAGCGTACCTTTGCCCGGGATACCTTGCAGGCATTTAAGGACCATGTCCAGGTTAAGTATGCCGGGTTTGTCCTGCGCGGATTCATGCGCTACCTGCACCAGAATGGCATAATCTGCTTGCCGCCGGGTGCTTTGCCTGAAGGCAGAGGCAGGAGCAAGCTCCAAAGAGCCCAGCTGCCCAGGCTTTATGAAGAGTATCTGCAATTCTACACCCAAACCCGCCAGGTGGGACATGTTCAGATCTACCGGGTCCGGGGGACTCTATCCGCACTTAATGACTACCTGCAAAACCAGGGCATGGAGCTTAAAGACCTGGATGTCTTACATATGGATGCTTTTCTGGCTGAGAGAAACAGGAAATACGCCCCTGAAACCAGAATACATGAACGATCAGGCCTTAGAGGTTTTTTACGCTACCTGTACCTGGAAAGACAAATCCTGAAGAAAGATTTGAGCGCTTTGATCCAGGGGCCGCCGGTGTATGCCCAGAGCAGACCACCCAGGTTTCTTACTTTGGAACAAATAAAGACCCTGTTTCAAAGCATTGACAAGGATCGCCCCGGGGGACTGCGGTCTTATGCCATGATCCATCTGGCCTACTCCCTGGGGCTTCGGCCGGGGGAAATCTGCCGGGTGACCCTGGATGACATTTTATTCCGGGACAAGCTGATATACCTGCCGGACAGAAAAAACTCTTCTCCAGCCAAACTTCCCCTGCCTCAGGGGGCACTCAGGGCTCTGGCCGCATACCTTGCCTGGGATAGACCAATGGATCCCGGGCACAGGTTTCTTCTTTGCAATACCAGGACACCTTACGGACCACTCACTCCTTTGACCGTGAGCCAGAATATCAGCGCCTGCTTCCGCCGGGCCGGGATCAAAGGATCTGCCTACTGGCTGCGCCATACCTATGCCCAGAACCTGTTGCAGGCGGAGGCGTCCATCTTTGAAATCAAAGAGATGCTGGGTCATGACATCATCAAGACCAGCAAGAGATATCTGCATGTACACACCAGACTGATGCGTGAGGTATTGTTCAATGAAAAAGTTTGAGAGCTTTCTGGCCGGACATCTAAATGATTTTATCCAGTACCGCAAGGAACTTGGATATGTGAACAAGAGCCTGGCAAACCAGCTGAGAGCACTGGATTATTATGTCCGGGATAATGCCCGGGGGTGGGAAGACCTCACGCCTGCCTTTTTTCTGGGCTTCCGTGATGGAATCAAGGGCTCGCCTGCAACCGTCAACAATGTCATTCAGGCCACACGCAACTTCTTTGCTTATCTGCACCGGACAGGCTGCTGTGAACATAATCCGGTCCAGGATCTCCCGGCCAAGACTGAAAACGCCTTTATCCCTTTCATTTTCTCCCCGGAGCAGGTGGAGCAGCTCCTGCAGGGGGTGCAAAGTCAGATCCGGCGCAGCAGGGAAAAGTGCTTCCTGGTGGATATGGGCATATACATAGCTCTAATGTTGCAGGCCAGGTGCGGGCTGCGCATGTCCGAACCACTCAACCTGGGGCTTGAACATTTTGATCCTGTGCAAGGCACTATCTATATCCAAAAGACCAAGTTCCATAAGGACCGCTTGATTCCCATTCCTTGGGAGGCCCAAAAAGAACTGGATAACTTCCTGAGTCTTCGAGACGCCCTGTGCTGCACAAGCCCTTATCTCCTGCCAGGATTTAAAAACGCCCTGAGAACCAATCAGGTGTATCCCGTCTTTCACAGGGCTGTGCGGGAAACGGGAATCCATGCCCCAAGAAGAATTATAGCCAACATGGTCTTTGGCCATCCCACTCCGCACAGCCTGAGGCATTCCTTTGCAGTCAACACCCTCAAGGCGGCCCGGGACCGGGGCCGGGACCCCCAGGCTGTTCTGCCAGTACTATCCGCGTATATGGGCCACAGCAAGTACCGCTACACCGCCCTGTATCTCAAGGTCATGGACGCCGAGAAGCGCCAGGGATTTGTGGACTTTGCCATCTCGCGACTGGAGGACATATGAATCTGGGCTCCTGTCTGCATACCTTCTTTGATCAGTACCTGCCAAGAACCAAGGGCGTCAGCTCCAACACCATCCTGGCCTACCGCCATACCTTCAGCCTGTTTTTGCCCTTTGCCTCCAAAACCCTTGGCCGGGATATCAACTCCCTGGAGATTGAGTGGGAGCTAAGGGACAGGTTGATTCTTGACATATCACCAGCTTTCCGATAAGTTCGCTTCAACAGCTCAACCACCAGCCTTAAAGGAGGTAATTCATGCCCCGCATAGCCCGTTTTATCCGTAATGACCGCCAAACCGTCTACCATGTCATATCCCGTACTGCCCTGCCCGGCCTGCCCATCAAGGATACTGACAAGGATTATCTGCTGGGGCTTATCAAAAGACTGAGCAGGCTTTACTTTGTTGACGTGCTTGGGTTTGCGGTCATGGGTAACCATTTCCACCTGGTAGCCCGGATGCACCCTGAGGATGAAATTTCCAACTCAGACATCATCAAGAGATGGCAGGACTATTATGGTGACAAGGTCGAGATGCCTACTGACCGGATGGCTGAGGTCAAGAAGAGGCTTTGCAGCCTTGGGGCCTATGTGAAGGACATCAAGCAGAACTTTACCAGGTATTACAACAAAAAGCACAGGCGGAAGGGATTTTTCTGGGGTGGCCGGTTTAAGAGTATGATTGTACAGGAAGGCAGTACTCTGGTGAACCTGCTTGCTTATGTAGACTTAAACCCTATCCGTGCCGGTATTGTTAAGAAACCGGAGAATTACCGCTGGAGTTCACTTGGTTATCATACCCAGACAGGTAATAAAGACGGTCTGCTGGATATTGATTTCGGGCTCAAGGAATGGAACGAGCTGGACCCCAAAGAGATTGTCCGCAAGTACAGGCAGTTTGTTTACGAGACCGGAGCAGTAGACGCCGGCAAAGGCAAGACCATTGATCAAAAGGTTGTGGAAAAAGCCAGGAAAAAAGGCTACAAGATATCCCGAGTAGAGCGCTTCAGGTACAGATGCCGGTATTTTACTGATTCTGGAGTTATTGGCGGGAAGGACTTTGTGCAGGAGGTATTTGATCAGGTCAAACACCTGCTGGGGTCCAAGGATACCAGGAAATTTACACCGGTTGGCGGGGTGGAGGGTTTGTATTCTATGAAGCGGCTTGGTGAATCCTGAGGCCAACTTTTTGCTAAAAGCTGGGATTATTCTGGGCTTTCAACTTGTCCTTGTCATTCCCCATTTCATGCATGGTATGTTATGGGCAATTCAGCCCTTTCGTTACCCATTTCATGCATGGCATGTTTTGGGCAATTAAGCACGTCATTTACCCATTTCAAGCAATGCACAAATTGGGCGACCCATCGCCTACTCCCCGGTATCTACCTTCCCCATTTCATGCATGGTATACTTTGGGCAATTAAGGCGACCTTTTACCCATTTCATGCATTGCCTGATGTGGGCAATTCAGCGCCTTTGTTACCCATTGTGAGCGCCAACCTAAATGGGAAGGGACATTATGTTGCGAGTTTAGTTATGTTGCCAGTATCCCGCTATACTCCGCCTGCCTTTAGTATTTTTTTTAACATACCCTGCATACCCCGCCCTTGAGGTAGTTACCAAGAGTGTCTTCTGCTGGCCAGGTATGGTGTTTACCAATATCTTCAATCCCAGAGCCGCCATCCGCTAGATGGACCAGGTCAGGAACACCCTGGTCAAAAATCATGCTACCCTCGGAGCTATCTGCACCTTTATCTGCGGAGAGAAGAAGGGGACATTATGTTGCGAGTTTAGTTATGTTGCCAGTATCCCGCTATACCCCGCCTGCCTTTAGTATTTTTTTTAACATACCCTGCATACCCCGCCCTGATTGAATGCCCTAAGGTAAGTTTCGGCTCAACAGAATTAATCCACCCCGCCTCACCAGGTATAGACATATACCCCGCATACCCCGCCCTTGAGGCAGTTCCCGGAATGTTCAGTGGTCAGACTCCAGTACTCAGCACTGATCCCTGATTTTTTCTTGACCCCGCCTGAATTCTTTTCATTCATTTTTCTTCTTTCCAAAACTACAACCTCTTGGAGTAACTGCTCCTGGAGGTTGTATGTCCAAAAAACGCTGCAGTGAGCCGGTGTCTTTTTCCCCTTACCAAACGTAACCCCGACCAGAAGTATTGCTCCAAGCCTGATTGCCAGAGAGCGCGCAAGCGCCGGTGGCAAAGAAAGAAAATGCAGGTGGACCAGGCCTACAGGCTCAATAAAAGGGCTTCAGACCAACGCTGGAGTGCCAGGAACCCTGACTACTGGAATAACTACAGGGAAAACAACCCTGACTATACTCGAAGCAACCGGGAAAAACAGCGATATAGAAACCGGCGCAGGAGGGCCATCGAATCCATTTCCAGCGAAATTGCAAAGCTGGACGCGTTATCAGCTGAAAACAGTGACATATCAGGAACTTACGCCATGATTTCTGTCCAGGATCTGCTGATTGCAAAGATGGACGCGAAAATCGTGAAAATCACAGAAGTATCAATGGGTTGCGCATGATTTGGTCCTGATTGCAAAGGTAGGACTCGATAGCCTCCACTGCCGGGGTGGTGATAGGGAAGTCAAATCTTAATCACTGACACTTATCTCGAGGAGGAAATCATGGCCCAAAGATATTCCAGAGAGGAACTGCAGCGGTTGCGAAACAAGGTTTTGGTCAATGACGTTATTGTCCATATCCTGGATATGCCCTCCAAAGTCAGGGACGGATACTTGCGCTTTCTGTGCCCGCTTTGCTCCGAGTTTTTGACCGCCTGTAATCCCAGAACCAACCTGGCCAGGTGTTTTCGTTGCGAAAGAAATTTCAACCCCATTGACCTGGTCATGGTGGTCAAGGGCTTAAATTTCCGGGAGGCAGTGGAGTTTTTGCAGGACATGGAACAAAGGCTGGGCAGGTAGAGGTTATGCTGGACAGGCAGATCCAGGACTACCTGGAATGGATGAACAATGCCGGGTATGCTCCATGGACAATGGCCCAACACAGCCAAATTCTAAACCGGCTGCTGGACTTTGTGGTGCTAAATAGCATCCCCTGGGAGCGTACCTTTGCCCGGGATACCTTGCAGGCATTTAAGGACCATGTCCAGGTTAAGTATGCCGGGTTTGTCCTGCGCGGATTCATGCGCTACCTGCACCAGAATGGCATAATCTGCTTGCCGCCGGGTGCTTTGCCTGAAGGCAGAGGCAGGAGCAAGCTCCAAAGAGCCCGGTTGCCCCGGGTATATGAAGAGTATCTCCAATTCTACACCCAAACCCGCCAAGTAGGAAAACAGCAGATTTACCGGGTCCAGGGGACTCTATCCGCACTTAATGACTACCTCCAAAACCAGGACATGGGGCTTAAGGACCTGGATGTCTTACATATGGACGCTTTTCTGGCCGAAAGAAACAGGAAATACGCCCCTGAAACCAGAATACATGAACGATCAGGCCTTAGAGGTTTTTTACGCTACCTGTACCTGGAAAGACAAATCCTGAAGAAAGATTTGAGCGCTTTGATCCAGGGGCCGCCGGTGTATGCCCAGAGCAGACCACCCAGGTTTCTTACTTTGGAACAAATAAAGACCCTGTTTCAAAGCATTGACAAGGATCGCCCCGGGGGACTGCGGTCTTATGCCATGATCCATCTGGCCTACTCCCTGGGGCTTCGGCCGGGGGAAATCTGCCGGGTGACCCTGGATGACATTTTATTCCGGGACAAGCTGATATACCTGCCGGACAGAAAAAACTCTTCTCCAGCCAAACTTCCCCTGCCTCAGGGGGCACTCAGGGCTCTGGCCGCATACCTTGCCTGGAATAGACCAATGGATCCCGGGCACAGGTTTCTTCTTTGCAATACCAGGACACCTTACGGACCACTCACTCCTTTGACCGTGAGCCAGAATATCAGCGCCTGCTTCCGCCGGGCCGGGATCAAAGGATCTGCCTACTGGCTGCGCCATACCTATGCCCAGAACCTGTTGCAGGCGGAGGCGTCCATCTTTGAAATCAAAGAGATGCTGGGTCATGACATCATCAAGACCAGCAAGAGATATCTGCATGTACACACCAGACTGATGCGTGAGGTATTGTTCAATGAAAAAGTTTGAGAGCTTTCTGGCCGGACATCTAAATGATTTTATCCAGTACCGCAAGGAACTTGGATATGTGAACAAGAGCCTGGCAAACCAGCTGAGAGCACTGGATTATTATGTCCGGGATAATGCCCGGGGGTGGGAAGACCTCACGCCTGCCTTTTTTCTGGGCTTCCGTGATGGAATCAAGGGCTCGCCTGCAACCGTCAACAATGTCATTCAGGCCACACGCAACTTCTTTGCTTATCTGCACCGGACAGGCTGCTGTGAACATAATCCGGTCCAGGATCTCCCGGCCAAGACTGAAAACGCCTTTATCCCTTTCATTTTCTCCCCGGAGCAGGTGGAGCAGCTCCTGCAGGGGGTGCAAAGTCAGATCCGGCGCAGCAGGGAAAAGTGCTTCCTGGTGGATATGGGCATATACATAGCTCTAATGTTGCAGGCCAGGTGCGGGCTGCGCATGTCCGAACCACTCAACCTGGGGCTTGAACATTTTGATCCTGTGCAAGGCACTATCTATATCCAAAAGACCAAGTTCCATAAGGACCGCTTGATTCCCATTCCTTGGGAGGCCCAAAAAGAACTGGATAACTTCCTGAGTCTTCGAGACGCCCTGTGCTGCACAAGCCCTTATCTCCTGCCAGGATTTAAAAACGCCCTGAGAACCAATCAGGTGTATCCCGTCTTTCACAGGGCTGTGCGGGAAACGGGAATCCATGCCCCAAGAAGAATTATAGCCAACATGGTCTTTGGCCATCCCACTCCGCACAGCCTGAGGCATTCCTTTGCAGTCAACACCCTCAAGGCGGCCCGGGACCGGGGCCGGGACCCCCAGGCTGTTCTGCCAGTACTATCCGCGTATATGGGCCACAGCAAGTACCGCTACACCGCCCTGTATCTCAAGGTCATGGACGCCGAGAAGCGCCAGGGATTTGTGGACTTTGCCATCTCGCGACTGGAGGACATATGAATCTGGGCTCCTGTCTGCATACCTTCTTTGATCAGTACCTGCCAAGAACCAAGGGCGTCAGCTCCAACACCATCCTGGCCTACCGCCATACCTTCAGCCTGTTTTTGCCCTTTGCCTCCAAAACCCTTGGCCGGGATATCAACTCCCTGGAGATTGAGCATTTAAGCACCCAGCTCATCCTGGATTTTTTAGACCATCTGGAGAGCGACAGAAATAACAGTGCTCGCACCAGAGGCCACAGACTGGCGGTATTCAAGTCCCTGGCCAGAATGATCCGTTTTCTCTATCCCGAACATAAACTGCTGGCAGACCGGATTATCTCCATCCCTCAGAAGCGCTTCCCCAAAAAACTGGCTGCCTTTCTCACCCATGAAGAGGTTTTGCTGGTCCTGGATAGTATAAATCTCAAGAAAAGCGGAGCTTTCCGGGATTATACCATCATCCACCTGCTCTACAACTCCGGGGCCAGGGCCGAGGAATCAGCCTCGCTACGTCTGGACTACTTTGACCCGCACAAGAAAACCCTGGCCATCCTGGGCAAGGGCAACCGCTACCGCCAAATCGAGCTCTGGCCCAAGACAGTCCAGCTCATGTCCATGTATATCCAGAAATACCGCCCCAGGCCCAAACCCTTGCATCAGAACACCCTGTTTTTAAATCAGCGCAGGCAAGGCTTTACCAGAAACGGCATCTACCGGTTATGCAGGAAATATCTGAGCCTGGTGTTTGAAGAAAACCGATTCCAGGGATTGAATCCGGTGCATTGCTTCAGGCATTCATGTGCCATCAACATGCTCGGGACCGGCTTCAGCCTGACAGACATCAAAAACCACCTGGGACATGAAAACCTGCAATCCACCATGGTCTATCTCAAGCTGAGTCTGAATCGCAAACGAGAGCTGCAGCAGAAGTTCATTGAATACACCCAGAACCAGACCCAGGACCCCAAACTGGATGAACTTCTGGACTGGGAAAAAGAGCAGGAGACTCTGGACTGGCTGGACAGCCTGTAAGGCCCATATGCAGGCTGAGTCCAAACAAGTGGTACTATATTCCAAGGCCAAAAATTATGTTGCCAGCCCAAAATAATTATGCTGCATGTCTTCATATCCCCCTGGTATCCATGAAGATATGAAGACCCCGCCAAATCCGGTTTATTTACATGCATATCAGCCTGTTACGAGAACTCGCAACATAAGGGACAGTCTCTTCTTGCGTTTTTTTTCTGGTGTGGAGACCATTGAAAAACGCCAGGGGTATAAGATAGCCTGCCTGGAAGAGATAGCCTGGAGAAACGGCTGGCTTACGGACCAGGAGCTGGAGAATACAGCCAGGTCCATGGGCAAGAACGGGTATGGGCAGTATCTGCTTGCACTGCTCGAGGTATGATAAAATTTCTGGAGCCATATATTTTGGGAGGTAGACACACTATGTATTATCCCGCAATAAACCGTCTGGATGGAGGCGGAGAAGTACCTGAATCAGAGTGGTCCGGGGTGGTGCGCATTGCAGATGGTGAATCCTCGGGCTCTGGTGTTCTATCCAGATCAGGTCTGCATATTCTCACAGCCGCCCACGTGGTGGATGACTTTGATCCCTCTGACACCAAAGTCTATTTTCCGGGTTAGGCAGACTACGCACAGGTTCAGGATATTAAAACCTATCCGGCCTATATGGCGGATGATCTGGAAGGATACTGGCATGACCTGGCCCTGGTTACCCTGGAGAGGTCCGCTCCTGCATCAGCGGATCGCTACGAGCTGTACCGGGAGGATGATGAGGTAGGGCAGCTGGCTTTTCTAACCGGATACGGCGAGGGGATGTATCCTTACGGCACTCCCAAAAATGATCCCCAGCCCACCTTAAGAGAGGGTCTAAACACTGTGGATGCTACAGCCGAGCCCATGTCTGCACGGGGCTGGAAAGGCAGCCTTGAGGATCAGCTGGTATTCGACTACGATGACGGAACTATTAGAAATGATACCCTTGGCAATATCCTGGGAGAGACCCACCTGGGTGTTGGCGAATACGAGGCTATGCTTACTCCCGGCGATTCAGGCGGAGGCCTGTTTCTGGCAGATGAAGACGACTGGCTTTTAGCCGGAATACACACATTTATCTCCGGTGATCAGCCTGTAGGCACGGTAGGCGACATCGGGGTATCCACCCGGATTAGCTCTTATACGGACTGGATAGATCAATCTACAGGTGTGGTCCAGGAGCCAGAAGCCCGCAGCACAGAGCCTCCTTCCAGGGATTCCGTGCCCATGGAAGTATCAGAAGGCGAAGGCGTATGGTTTATGGTGGAGCTTGGCTCTCCCGCCAGCCGGGAAGTCTCGGTGGATTTTTATACCCGTGACGGTACAGCCGAGGCTGGATATGACGTAACCCTTCAGGGGGGCATGCCAATTTGCCTGTCTGTCAGGCGGGTAATGCCCCCGCACATATCCTTAAAACTATTTGCTGCCTGCGCACACAAAGCCTGAAGAAACTATAACGAATACCTCAAGACTGTGTTTAAAGATATGGGCGGGGCATGCTTCTGGGGATCTTTATTCTTCCAAACCGTGTGTGCGGAGTACCTGTGTGAAGCCTGAAGGCTTCCCGTGCCTAAGAAGATTTTTTTGGCACGGGCAACTTCGTTGCACGCGGGCGGCTCTGCCGCTCACGGCTGGAGGGTACGCCTCAAGTTTATTCTCGGTAGCGATTGCTGGCACCCCCTGAATGATTACGATATGACTATATACCCACCGAAGGTACATTGACCCTGGAAGAGGGAGATCAGTGGGCCAAGGTCTGGGTGCAGACCCTGGCTAATTCCAATCAGGGCGAGCGCGATTTTTTCCTGGTGCTGGAAAACCCGGAAGGTGCCAAATTTCCCGAGGGCAAGGAAGAGCTCACAGCCCAGAGGGTTGTGCACGATGACGAAGTAGGCCTGGCTGGAGTAACCGATCTGGAGCCGGAGCTTTTTGATGTTTAAGTGTTTGCCAGAGTCTTAGAAGTCGGCACCTTGATTATTCCGGCGTCTCAAGCCAGTAATTTCTTGAATAGCCTAAGAGAGCTGGATGAAAAGCTCAAGGCCGCCAAAGAGGAAGAACCAGAAGAGCTTAGTTGATCTATGTAGGCCAGCAGGGGATTTCTCTGCTGGCTTTTTACCCTCACACCCTCAAGAATAGCCCCCACGCTTTTGTGTGTGGCTTCCAGCCTTTTATCCGACCCTTGCCTCATCTTTTACTATCTAAGGCCGTTATTCGGCCTTGTGTGGATTCAAAATCCGGCAACCTTCTTGTTAAAAGTTTTAATGCCCACCACAGACTATATCCTTCAGGATAGAGAGGACTTTGTCCTGCTCTTGCTTCTGCAATCGTCCCAATAGCCGAAGTACATATTTCTTTTCAATGGTGGCCAGCTTGCCCAGCCTGATATATGATTCCAGTATAAGACCTGCATCTTGCCAGTCTATTATTCTATAATCAGATTGTGAGGTGTACCTTTGTGAGGTGATCCTGGCCAGAAGCAAGTCATTATCAGCGGAGTCATAAATGACAAGTGCCGGCCTTTTGGCCATCTCTGACTGGCTTGTATGTGGGAAGCCAATCAAAACGATATCGCCAAAGCTATAGGTTGTCATACACTGAGTCCTTATGTGAATAGCCCTTTAGAAATTCGGACCTTGTGAATTCATTCCATGAGTTTTCCTCGTCTTCAAATAATAACATTACCCTGACTTTGGGATTCTGTGCCAGCTTTTCCTTCAAGTCTTCTGGAACAGAGATGTGCCCGTCTGGTGAAACTTCTGCAATGTATTCATAAGCCTTCATGTCTATCCTCCTTAAATAATTCAGCTCGGCCAGCTAAAAAGCCATACAAAGCCCATGTGTGGCTTCAAGGGTTTTGTTCGAGCCAAGGGTCGCTTTTTTGATTTCAAGGTCCTTCTTGGGCTTTCTGTGGCTTCAAGGTTGTAAGGGTTTGTATATGTTGTCTGCTACGCTTAAGTTAAATGCTGGTCATTTTCTGTAAGCTGCTTATCTGAATCATTTCTGTCCGGCAACAGGTGCACGCCGAGCGTCCCATCGGGCCTGTTGACAAATTCTATCCCGGCCTCCTCCAGTGTTTGAACCACTAACTTTAATGTACTCACCCTGTCTACTATCCCTCGTTCCAGCCTGGTGATGGGAGTTTGCGACATATAAGTTTCTTCAGCAAGCCTCTTTTGTGACCAGCCTAATAAAGCCCTTGCGGCTCGTATTTGCTCTCCTGTGACCTCTTTGAACATTTGTTTATCCCTGGAAACAATTTTCTTCTTACTATCAGATATTGATCTTGACTTCTATAAAAAAATCTTATATTATTTTTAATTATGGTGACAGTTTACAGGCCTTATAAATGTAATTTATATTTATAAATATTATATGGAGGATTATCAATGCCCAAAATCCATCTAACCCCCTCATTCGTCTCCAACCCACCCACTGTCAGGAACAAGGCCAAGGTTGACTATTTTGACTCAGACATTCCCGGCTTCACCCTGGAAGTAAGAAGCACTGGCAAGTGCACTTATTACCAGCGCTACCGGGACAAATTCGGCAGGGTCAAACAGGCCAGAATAGGCCCCACAGATTCCATATCACTTGAAGATGCCCGTCACAGAGCAAAACAAATCAGATCGCAGACAATCATGGGCTACGATCCCAGAGAGCAGGTAGAAAAAAACCGCAATATGCCAAGCTTTAAGCAGTTCGTAGAAGACAAGTATATTCCGTATATCAAGGTGCATAAAAGAAGCTGGGAGTTCGATGAAAAATTGATCAACCAAAGAATTATGCCCTTGTGGGGTAATATGAAATTGTCTGAGATCACCAGAGATGATGTCCAGGAGCTACAGTCGAATTTTCTGCGCATGGGGCATAAACCGGGATCAGTGAATCGCTACATGGCCCTGGTCAAATACATATTCAACCTGGCGGAACGGTGGGAAGTCATTGATAAAAGCCCGACCAGGCATGTCTCCAGACTTGAAGAAGAAAATCATAAAGAGAGGTATTTGAGCAGTGATGAAACCGAAAGGCTGCTTAGCGAATTAAAAAAGTGCAGAAGCCCTGTTGTACCTGACATTATTGAGTTTTTGATTCTAACTGGAGCAAGGCGCTCAGAGGCAGTCAATCTGCCATGGCAGGAACTGGATATGGCAAAGGGAGTCTGGATTATTCCGGCAGAGCGGAACAAAGCCAAGGTAAAAAAGGTTATTCCCCTGTCCAGGGGAGCATTAAATGTTCTGGAGAGGCGTAAAGAAAATGGATGCGAGTATGTATTCCCAAACCCGGAGACAGGTGAGCCTATGAAGCATTTCCATGGCACTTGGGATCGCATACGCAAAAAGGCAGGTATTCCTGATGTTCGCATACATGATCTGCGGCATAACTTTGCCAGTCTGCTTATAAACAGTGGCAGATCTCTTTACGAAGTCCAAAAACTTCTTGGTCATGCTGACATATCAACCACCCAGAGGTATGCGCATCTGTCACAAGATACCCTGAAAGATGCTACTGAGCTTGTCTTTTCCAGCATCCAGGGCAAGACAAGTGAAAGTGCTTCAGGGCGAAAAAGCTGATACCCTAAGCTCTGATCTGATGGGATATAAGGTGGATGATTTTGATACCCAATCCTTTGAATTCATTATATATGTTCTGACACTTTTGGCCGACAGCTGATGGGATATAAGAAGGTGAAAATTTTGTTGGTGGGATTTTTTCTGATGGGTTGTGTAAAATCAGGTAGTTAATACTGATAGAGTGAAGGTGATCGGGGCATTTTAAAGGCCTCACCCATCAGAGGGAAAGCATGGTAACAAATGATGACGGATGTTATCGCTGAAACTTTATTGTTACACGGTGTTAATGGTAACATAACCGCAAAAGTATCAAAAAATTACGGGATGGTAATCACATGACGGAGAAAAGCCTGTTAACGCTCAGGGATATTGCTGAACTTTTGGGTATTCGTTATCGCTCTGTCATCGACTGCAAGGATTATTTTTCAGATTATCTCAGCAGCCTTTATGACGGGAGACATTATAGATACTGGTCTGATAATCTTGATTTTTTTGAATTGGTTTTCACTTTACGAGAACACGGATACACATTTGCCATGATCAGGGATTATTTGACCGAAAAACAGGGATTGTCAGGCCTTCAGGCTCTTAACAATCTGATGTCTAGCCTTACCAGTGGCGCTGAAGAGGAAGGAGGACGAACGAGGAGGGATGAGAACGAAGGAGGAGGAACGAAGAGGAAGGAGGATGAAGGAGGAGGTAGGAGGATTCTTGAGGAGGAAGGAGAAAACGGAACGAGGAAAGATGGTGTTGGAGAATGCGGCGAATGTTTTATTCAAAACTCCCAGCTAAAAGACGAACTCCAGCAGGAGCTTTATGCCGCAGTGTCCAGCCAAGCTGAACTTGTAGTCCAGAAAAAAATCAAGGGCTTGGCTGATGCCCTGGAAGACACCCTTTTAAATCTGACAGCGGAAATAAATGGCTCCATGGTGCAGGTATACAAAGCACTCACCCAGGTCCAGGAGGGAATGAATAACCTGGAGGAAAGGCTGGGGCAGTTGGAAAATGATTTGGGGGCTGATCCAGCTGAAGGGGTTGAGCTGAGCGACCTGGATCTGGAGAAAATGCAGGTCAGCCATCCATCGATCAATCTTGTAGATGCTGAGTCAATCCCGCAGGAAGCACAAGAATCTGCGCCCCTGGACGACTATGCTTATGCAGACCTGGAGTTTGTGAGAAACAGCATCCATAACGGCAAGCCGGACAAAGCAGCCGTCACCCAATGGATCAGGATGGAAAAGGAGAAAGATCCAGAAATTTCCTACGTGGAACTGGCAAATAAACTAAATGAGGCAAAATACCCACCCTGAGCGGCAGAGAAGAGTGGACCAGGATGCTGGTAAGGAACCTGGCTGTGCGGTAGTGGCCGGATGAAATTCGAGTTTATAAATAATTGGCAACAAAAATGTTTTTCTACAGCTGGACTGTATTATGAAAATTTTCACCAATCAGAGAGGAGTTTTATGTTTTGATAAAACCTACGAGAAAAACGGAGTTTTTTGTGTTTATGTCATTATCATAAAATGCTGTTTACATGTTGGTCAAAAAATGGTATCTATTACTGTGTTATGCTGTTGATTTATATTTAATGCATGTATACAATAATTAAAAATATAATTAATATAAAAAATTATTATTGAATCCATTTTTAAAAAATATAGGAAATACAACAAAAAATATTGCATTGATTCTTATGCCGGGTATGCCAAGTTAAGACCATTTTGCATAAACTTTTTAAAATTCAAAAAAATAGATATTATGCATATATAAAGTTTGTTACATAGATGGTAAACTTGGCATACCCGGAGTATAAATTTAACTGGACAAAATACCAATGTTCATATAGTAGTTAATATTGCCCACTTTTTTCTTATTATATCGTTCTGACATTTTACGACCAAATTTGGTTCCGGTAAGAGGTTTCATACTATTATTATGCATCCACGATTTGTAGTGCTCATACAGGTCGCTAGCACAAGCCATGCAATCATTACCTTGAAAACAAGCATCTTCAATAAACTGCTGCAGGATATCTTCATCATTTCTATAATCCTGCACAGCCTGGTTAACGATTCCAGGCGGATTCAGGCCATATTTCTGCCAGGCCGCACATCCCCGTACCAACCAGGCAAGAATACCCTCTGCTTCGTTTTTAAGTTTTTCAAGCAAGTATTTATCCACCTGTCTTTCGTTTGTTTTTTCAGGAGAGTCTACAAACGACTGGGTAAACGGGATAAGTACCATCCTTTTCCACAAGGCATAATCATCACTGGGGGCATGTGGCTTGCAGTTTGTAAGTAAAAACAGGGTATGGCTTTGGGCAAAACTGACTTCGTACTTGCTGTAGGGTGCCCGACCGACCAGGTTGCCACCACCTGTCAATAGCTTGATCTTGCCAGCATCCAGTTTTCGCCCTTCGTTTGTTTCACTGGCCCACGCAAGCCTGAGCCCACGCAGACGCATGATATCGGCACTTGGACCACTGCTGCTTTTAAGGCGTCCCTGATCCAGCAAAAGTTCGGACTGAACAGCACCAGCCAGACTATTTCCCAGCACATGACTTATGGCCTCCAAAATGGTGTCCTTACTTACCGTTTCGTCCACATCCCCATAGAACTATCATTTTATGCTCAACGGTATCACCGACAAGGGCCATTCCAAGCACACGCTGTACAAAATTTATTAACTCCTTATCTTCAGCAAATATCTCCTGTAATGCCTTCTCCCATGTAGGTGCCTCAGCTTCGGGGTTGAAGCTGGTAGGGCAGGCTGAGCGCAGATAGTCGTCAGGCCTTCCTTCCCTCAAATTGCCATTTTTCAGGTCCAGAACGCCGTTAGCACAGGGCAGTTTCCAGGGCTTAAGATCCCATTCATCGCCCCTTATACCCAAAGCTTTATCTCCCTGAGCTGCAAATTCCACAACCTGTTTTCTGAAGGCCAGCTTGTTTAATTTTCTAACTATTTTGGAGACATTTTGAAACTGGTCCTGAAGTCTATCCTTTTCCTGCTTCATCTTTTCCTTGCTGTCATTTTCATTTTGTGGATTTTTTATCTTTTGGCCCAATATCATGATTTCGCCATCCAGCTCATTTTTAGTTTGTTCAAAGATGGTTTGGACCTTGTTAATTGCGGATTTTAAATGTCTGCCCACTTTTTCCATCTGCCAGTAATGCCCCAGAAATTCATACCAGCCACCTTCTGTATGGTCATAACAGAAATGCCCTCTAAACAGGCTGGAAAACAATTCTGCGCATCCTAGTTCTCCCTTTCTTGCATATTCAACCACCTCATCTCGTTGTAATCTGGGCAGCAGTTTAAATTTCCTGCCCCCATGGGCAAAAGAATTTAGGGTGGGATTGGCCTTGAGATATAACTTTCCGACAGCTCTGCCTCCATCATACTCTGGTTCCAGTGGGTCTTTGGTAAGACACTCATGGTACTTTTTCTTGTTAGCCAGAATCTGCTCAACCGTAACCCGATATTCTTTCTGGGTATTTTCATCAACAACAATAATCGGGTAATCATAATTAAGGCTGTTTTTCTCAAGTGCCTGCTCAACTGTCTTTTGAACCTTTTCGATTTTATTCGGCCCTGCGTTGGAACCAGCTATTTCCTGGGTCTTGTCGTGGATATATTTCTTCTTTTGAGTTTTGACCTCTTCTCCAGCGTCCCTTCTTGCCTTTTCTCTTTTTTCATTTGCCAAGGCCTGTGTTTGTGTACATAATTCAGGAATGGCCACGGTGGTATCAATGAACTCGCATTGACCGGGTATGATTTCAGGCACCCCTCGTTTTTGTTCCAAAGGACTGTATGTGTATGCCCCGGCTGCAAAATCAAGTCGGTTTGACTGCCAGACAGAGGTATCAAAAAGACATCTCTCAAGCAGGCTGCCTGCTTTGCTAACCATGTAATACCCGTACCCGGCGGCCCAAAGATGTTCATTTAATGCCTGGCCAGCTCTGGGTATGTCTCTACTGTCTTTTACAAACAGGTACAGGCGCTGACCCTTAAGTCCGGTAATGTCCTTACCGTTATTGAATATATGACTGCTGCTCGATGTCCACCACAGCATTTTTGCTTTTGCCAGCCCCGGCAAAGTGCTTCTTAGCGCCTGGACAATTTCCTCTTTGCTTAAAGCTTTGTTTCCGGCATCCGGGTCATAATCAAGCATCAATACGCCAGGACCATTTTTCCAAGTAAACATTTCCTTGGTTCTTGGGATTTTGTTTGCAGGCTTGCCCATTTTAAACCACTTTTTGCTTGTTACCAGTTCGATCCCACTTTCAGGAGGGATTCCATATGTCAAGGCCTGGTTCGGTTTTAAGTTTTGCAATAATGTTGAGAAGTCGCTTAGACCAGCTATGTCAATGATTTCTGCTTTTCCCCGAACCATGTAAGCAGTGGTCTTTTTTTGCAGCTCCTGGTTGTCATCCAACCAATACTGTTTTGTAACACACTCAGGATAATAGCTGGTGACCAGGGTGATACAGGCATGTTCTGTTTGATCATGTTCGTTATTTGCATTTAAAGATAAGGTTTCCATCTTATACATATCCACCTCCTTGACTTTTGGTTTGAAGGTGGATATTTTTTGGATAACAAAGATGACTCAGCCCAAGGGTCGTTTCGTTGCGGCTCAGAGCGGTGGCCCCCACCACCACTTTGAGCCTTTTTAATTTACACTTCATAATTTTTCCCTCCTTGATTTTTTTGATCGTTTAACCAGTTATTGACGTCTTCCGAGAGCCAGGCCCATTTTCGTCCCAGCTTAAAAGGTTTGGGCACCACATCCCATTTTTGCCGGGAGATATGGCATCTCACCGCAGCAGTGGTTGTGCGAAGCATTTCTGCAATGTCTTCTGTTCTTAGGATTTTGCTCATAACTTCCTCCTGTGTTTTTATGATTAGTTATTTTGAGTGAAATATAGTCTTGACTAATCAAAAGTCATCAGGCATATTTTTTACACTTGATTTTTGTGGAGGGAATAATGGATAGCAGATGGTTATCTGACTATGAGCAAGAATTGATACAGCAATGCAAGGGGCTGCAGCCAGGAAGAGTCAAGGGGTGGCTTGTCAGTGAGGTGTCAAAATTCGATAACCCTCCACTGCGAATGACAGCAGAAAAAATACCCTATAATGTTACCTGGGATGGACTTGCCAAGAAGACAAGATTTTTGTTCAGGCTCTGTTCATCTCCAGAGGAAAAAGAATTCATAAATGCTTTCTACGGCGCACTGCCGTTTATTCGCCCGCCTGGGCATGTGGTCAAGTCAAGATCCAAGTATTTAAACAGTCTTAATTATTTTGATAAGTTTATAACCTGTTCACTATGCTGGAGAATTGTGCCTGTATGTTCCGAGAACCTGAAGAAACCACCGTTTTGTGATGTACACAATCCTCAGTTTAATCGGCTGGAGTATCAGCGGGCATACAGGATCTTGGGAGGAAAAAACAAAGACCATGGTAAAATTGTCCATTTAAAGTCAGAGGTTAGAGATCGGCTGCAAGATTTCATGCCTGACCCAGGCAATATGCTGTATTTCTTCAATGATAATTTTTTCAGGGCTCCAGCCCCGAAAAAGATTATAAAAAAAGAGCATGATTTAGGTGAAATAATGAATAGGCTGCCATATCTTGACAGCTATATAAAAAACCATGCTCTTAACCCACATTGTATAGAAGACCTGGTTCATATCCTTAGTCCGCCAAGCACCTACGAGACAGAAGAGATCCCAAGAGAAAAACTAAATGATTGCTTTATACGGGATCTTGGTTTGGCAAAGAAAAACATCTTGCTGGCGGAAGCATGGATCATGGCCACAACCAAGAGAAGAAAATCACACGGTGGGTATAGAAAAGGGGCAGGCAGGCCTCAAAAGGCAAAATGAATTCAACTCAGCCTTGGGCCAGATGTTTTTTCTGGTATCGTACCTCGATTTGATTTTATTTGGCTGGAAGCCTGGACATTGAGTATTCCACTGCCTCTTCCCCTGGCTTGGTTGGGGTGTCCGTAAAACTGTTGGCACCTGTCCGTAATATGTCCAAGCGCTTTTGCCATGTCCTCATGTGTCCATTTTTCCCCAGATTCTCTTTTTAGGTTGGCTGAAAACTGATGCCTCAAGGAATAAGGAGAAACTCCTTTGAACCCAAGATTACCTGCTGCCCGGCGGATGGCTTTTCTGAAGGCTTCTTTATTGATCCAAACCAGGCGGGGTTCTTCGTAGGCCAAATTGAAAAGTCTGTGCGCATCTTCGAGTGCAAACTTGAGAACCCGTTGCTTTTGCCCCTGTTTATTTTTAATATATTTAGCACCTTTTATAGTAATCTTAAGATGGTCATGGTCCACAGCCTCCAGCCATACACCCTTCTCCAACTCTGCAGGCCTGCATCCTGTTAAGGCCATGACCAAGGCCGCCTTCTGGTGCTGGATGGGGAGCTCATCGATGAGCCGGCCAACCCAGTTTGTAGGCAGTCCACGTAGAGCTTTGCGTTTCCCTTCGATTTTACTCTTGGTATAAGGTTTAGCTTGGTTGCTTGGTGCTGGATGATTAAGTCTGTGTTTTTTTTCGTAGTCCGGAGACAGGCTCTTAAGCTCTTCGCCAAGCCTCAACGCCTCTTCCCTATATAACTTAGCCTTGGTCTTGTCAGTTTTTTCCAGTTTGTCAGCGTCTCTTAATAATTTTCGAATCATCAAAGCAGCTCCGAATTGGTAAGCAGCTTTGTATTTGTACCATGTGGTCTTTTTCAGATTAAAAGTTTGAGCATAGGTTTGAAGGCTGCCATATTTGTATATCCGGTGAAAAATTTTAAAGAGATGTTCGTTTGTTTGCTGGGTGTTGTTTGATGTATGTGTTATAATGTGGCTGGCAATTTTTCTGGCTTCTGATTTGCTGATCTTACCCATGGATACTCTCCTTGTTTGGTTGTCCATGACGGTATGGAAGGACCATCATGGCGGCTTATCACTCCGGCTTCCAGCCTCCGTGATTTCCATAAGTTGAACAGTGAGCGTATTACGCTTCACTGTTCAACTTATGGAACCAGCCGCCATAAGAACGGGACAAAAAATGTGCCCGTTCTTATGTAAAGAATGGGTTACGTTTTTTTTGTTGGTTATCCTTATATATGCAGGTTATTACAAAAAATTATGCTACATTGTTTAATGGGACACTGTTTACAGCATCCAAAAGTGTCTGGTTGGCCAGATGAGCATAGCGCATGGTTGTTTTAATCTGGGTATGTCCCAAAAGTTCGCCCACCTCGTATATGCTGCGGCCAGAGTTGATCAGAAAGCTGGAAAAACTGTGCCTGAGATCATGTATCCGTACTTCTCCAAGCCCGGCTTTTTTCCTGGCTGTATCCCAGGACCTGAAAATGGAAGTAAATGGCTTTTGGGTCTCCGGGTTTGGAAAAACATAAGGACAGCCATCTACATATTTTATTTTATCCAGCACTTCCAAAGCGCTATCAGACAAAGGTATTGTTCGAGTTTTTCCGGTTTTGGTGTCTGTTCCTGGAATTTGCCATGTCCGTCTTTCAAAATCGAAGTTATGCCATTTTGCCTTGAGCACTTCGCTTTTCCTGGCTCCGGTCAGTAGCAGCATTAAAATAATTGGTTCTAATAAGGGGTTCTCACTTTCTTTCAAGGCCTTGCAGAGCCTGTCCAGTTCATTTTTATCCAGGTATCTGTCTCGCTGATTGTTCTCTTCGGCTAACGAGACTTCTTTGGTTGGATTCGTCCGAACACCTGCTGTATCCCACTTTAGAGCCAGGTTGAAAATGTAGCGTAGCAAAATGACCAGCCTGTTGGCAGTTGCAGGTTTGTAATCCGCAAGCAGACATTGTTGATGCAGGCTGATTATATGGTCTCTTTTTATCTGGTCCATGTGCATGTGTTAGCGCCGGCTTGAAGATGCCATAAAACGCCGGTTTAAAAATGTTGTTTTGGAGCAACCGCCAGCTCCAGACATAAAGGTTGATGCCGGCGGTTGCCTATGCGGAGCTATTGTTCCTGAACCTGGTCTTTCATCCGATAGCTTTTGCCTTCAATGAGGACGGTTTCGGCATGGTGCAGAAGTCTGTCCAACATGGCTGAGGTCAGGGTGCTGTCGTTGTTGAACACCTCGGGCCATTTCTTGAAGGCTCTGTTGGTGGTCAGGATGGTTGATTTTTGTTCGTAGCGCTGGCTTATAACCTGGAAGAGCAGGTCTGCACCTTGCTTGTCTATGGGCAGGTAGCCAAGCTCATCCAGAATGAGCAGTTCAGGACTTACATATTTCTTGAGCTCTGTTTTGAGCTTGTGTGCAGCCTGTGCGGCCGAGAGGGTGTTTATGACATCTATGGTGGTGGCAAACAGTACAGAATACTTTTCCAGGCATGCACTGTAACCCAGGGCTGTGGCTATGTGTGACTTGCCCAGGCCTACTCCTCCGAGGATTATTATGTTGGCCTTGTCCTTCATAAATCCAAGGCGAAAGAGGTTTTGGATGGCCGGGCGGTTGATCTTGGTCGGCCATGTCCAGTCGAAGTTCTCCATGGTTTTTATGCCTGGGAAACGGGCCATCCTGATACGGCGTTGGATGGAGCGATCATGCCTGGCATCTGCTTCTGCCTGGACCAGCCTGGCCAGATAGCCCAGATGATCCCAGTTCTGCCTGGCAGCCTTGTCAGCCGCCGGCCTGTACTGCTCTTTTATACAGGTCAGCTTGAGCAGCTGGAGATTTTCTTCCAGCCTGTGCACCTCGCTTTGGTGTTTGTTGGTCATGGGTTTTTCTCCTTGGGTTTGTCGTAAATACTTAGATCAGGGTCTTTGACTTCAATATCCAGCAGATCCTCTCGCCTGGTCAGATGCAGGGCTCCTGGTGCGGGGCATGGTCCTGGCTCTTTGCTCCAGGATGTTGGCTACATACTCACAGGAGAAGGCACTGTAGGTGAATGCGTCGTCCATGGCCCTGGACACGGCTTCAGAGCCATAGATTTCGCTTAAGGCTACAATCTTCTGGACATGGTGTTTGATGTTCAAGTGCTTTTTCTCCAACTCAAAGTAATAATCCTTTGCTCTTGGGGACAAAGCCAGGAACCGGGAAAACAATTGCTGATCCCTGGCTGCCCGGCGCTGGGCAATAAGCTCCTGGACATGATCGGGGTCTTCAATGTCCCTTTTTTTGTCAAAGCTGCGGATATGCCTGGCCACAAGATTGTTGCCGTCATAGATGCATAAGCGATCAGGATAAGTCTTCAAGGTCAGGCGTTTGCCTGCGTACCTGGCTGGCACGGAATAGCGGTTGGACTCCAGGGTGATCCGGAACTGCGACGAGGCCCGGACCTGGGTTACGACTCCGATATCATAGGTGTTAACAGGCAGGGGCAAAAGGTGCTCTCTTTCTTCTTCAAGCATGTCCACCGGCTTCTTGCCGGTCTGGGCATGGATACGTACATTGGCTGTTGCCCTGCACCAGTGGCGGGCATAATGGTTGATGGCCCGGTAATCCGGCAGTTCAAGTCCGGCCAGCAAGTTCTTTTTGACATAACCTATGGCATTCTCCACCCGGCCTTTTTCATGGGGCTTTCTGACTCCGCAGGCACTGATCTCAAAACCCCAGTGCTTTGCAAAGTCAAGATATTTGGGATTTAGAACCGGTTTTTGGCCATAGGGGTGCTTGAGCACTGCACATTTCAGGTTGTCCACCATGATTTTTTTGGGAACAGCCCCGAATGCGTCAAAGGCGTTTTGATGACAGGACAGGAAGTGCTCCATGCTTTGGGAGACAGTGAACTCAAGATACATCATCCTGCTGTAGCAAAGGACCATGACAAAGAAGCTGAGATTGCGCCTGCTGTCTCCCACCTGGATGGAGCCGTGATTTCCCCAGTCAACCTGGGCGCACTCTCCTGGGGCAAAGGCCAGACTTAAAAAGGCCCTGGACCTTTTGGGCCTGACTTTGCTTATGTATTCCTTGAGAATGGAGGAGCCTCCTGTATAGCCCTGCTCCTTGATGCTGCGCAAAACCTGGACGGCTGTGTAGGGGTGCTCCTCCAGCATCCTGACGATGGTATCCTTGAAGGGATCAAGCTTGCTTGGTCTTGTTACTGACTTTCTTTGATGAAACTGCTTTGCTTCGAGCCATTTGCCCACTGTACGCGGATCCAGCTGCAGTTCTTTTGCTATCTGGGCCGGGGTAAGTCCTTTTTGTTCATGGTAGTGCTTTATTCTGGCATAAAGCTCATAATCAATCATGTGTTACCCCCGGCAAGTTTTTTGAGAACGTCTGAGAAGTGCACAGGCCCGGCCTGTGCTGTCCTGGCCTGATTTACGGGTGGGACCTGGATGGATAGAACCTGATAAAGCGGTTTCTTCCAGGCAATGAGATCAGCCTGGATCAGATTGAAGCGCGCCTGCTGCAAAGTGACTTCATCCATTCCCAGGCGCTGCATGACAATGGGGTCGGAGTAGTAGCTAAGCCCCTGCTGATCGCCCACGGTCACCAGGAACAGGTACAAGGCTGCTGCAGCATGGCTTAACCTCTCAATATGACCGTCACGAACCAGCCTGTGGTCCACCCAGCTGAACTGTCTGGGAACCTTGCGCAGTCTCTGGGGATGAATCGGATACTTTTGGTACATGAAATCCTCCTTTGGGGTTGTTGATGACGTCACAGCCCAGGGTGTACATCTGTCGGGCGGCCCTGACGATGTCATCTTGTAACGCACTCCCGCATAAGGAGGAGATTAGTCCTATAATAACAGATGGTTGCGTGATCCAGTGATCTTGTAACGTTTCCTCAACACGTTGATTTTCAACACTTTTTGGGAGGCAGTGATCTTGTAACGTTTGCTTGGGAGCAGTGGTCTTGCGCCTGGCATATCCGGGATTTTGCTTTCTCCAGTTCCGGACCCTGTCCACATGGGCCGGTCCCCGGAAATAATCCCTGTTTTCAGGCTTATCCAGCCAGGCCTTTTGACTGGCTTTCTTACTGGCTGCCCGACAAGGCACTTTGGAGCAGTATTTTTGCTTGCCCCTGTTTCGATAGTCAGGACAAAAGGCTTCGCCACAGTGCAGGCAGACAACTTGTTGGCTTTGTTTGCGACCCAAGAACTTACCCTCCTTTGCCTCAGACAGGCAAAGAAGGCAGTAACGGCAAGACAGAAGAAGAGGAAGAAAAAGAAGGACAGAAAAGAAGACAAAATAAAAAATATTTTTTCTTTTCTCTTTCAGAAGAAGATACAAGAATAAGATATAAACAATTTCAAACCGGCATAATTAAGACATATTCAGGTTGGCGCTCACAGCATGCCTCCAAATTTGGGTATCAGATGATTACGCAGCAAGATGACATCTGTTTTCCAGGACTTTTTGTATGATTCAATATAAGGTAAATATTCATGCCACACGAACTCTTCAAATGTGGGCACGTTTTGTAGCACTTTCTTCTCTTGCTGCGGGTCTTTCCCCATTGCCACGTCTCCAAGTATCTTGTGTCCCAGCTTTCTGGCTTGATTCACAGACAGATCGGTAGCTCTGCCGAGCTTTATTTGCTTATAGCGTCCACGTAGCGTCTTATACCTCATAAAGTATGTCTTGATCCCTGTAGGTCTAACCTCCAGTATCAATCCCCTGCACTTTTGGTCATGGATCTTCAGCTTTTCTTTTCCTTTAGGGCACTCCATTTTGTTTACTTCGTTTTGTTTTAGTAGTTTTACTGACATACATTACTCCTTCCATGATGAATTTTATATTGTTTTGATTATTAAAACAATTGAAACATCATAGAAAGATTTATGTCAAACTTGGTCATAAAATACATGTTTTTTAAAAAAATCGTTTATATGCAACAATTTTTTTACTTTCCAGTGTAATAGACATGGACGGGTCTAAAATAAAAATTAGCTAAATTACAATCAAATTGATAATATTTAAGAAAAAAATAAATATAGTTATTAATTAATAACTAATTATATTTATATTTAGTTCAATATATTTGCGCTACGGTGATCAAGATTTGGCGTGGTTTGTGGATAGAAAAAGCTTAACGGATATGATTAAGGGCAGGGCTAATGACCAGAAAGTTTTAATCTGAGGTATCACATATAGAGCAATATAATAAGATATTATTTTAATTTATCAGCCAAATACTTGGCCAAACATGAATATCATGGCGCAACCACAATAGTTGTTGGCCCAGTCATTCGTTGTTAAAACTTATTTATTGGTTTGACATAGGCAATTATGATATATTATGTTTAGTCTATAAAATAATTATGGAGGTTTGTATTATGCAACACACAAAACTAGAGAAACTTTGCAGGGCAGTGGTAAATATTTGGGATATGCAAAACAGTTATCATGACAAAGACAAATTTATTATTGATTTAGCCTTTCCAATGCAAAAGTTAATTATGCATTTAAAAAAAGAAGGTAAACGTGATCAAGATGCTTTTATTTATGCTTACAGTAAGAATGATAAGACAGCAATGATTGGCGAGGGATTAAATATTGATATGGTAAATATGTTTTTGATAATGCTTGATCAAGACCCACAGATAAAAAAAGATGTAATAGAATATATAATGGTAAATGATCTTCAAGAAATAATCGGATTAAGCTCTAATTGATTATATACGATCTAAAAACTTATTGCTATGCATATAAGACTGTTTTTCACCTTGTATGCATAGCAATGCTATTCCTTGTTCGAAACTAATATTTATTTATCAGGTTTATTGTTATAAGTTTTATATATTACAGATTATATACTAATTATGTTTAATATCGAAGATTGAAAATCAATTTTAAAGTTTTAACTGTTTCCAAAATTTTATCTTGTTTATGTAATTTCTATAGGGTTATGCCCTTTTAGGTAATAAAGATGCTTGCAAACATTAATTTGTTAATATAATTAATAATTATATTTCGTGCATTAAGATATTGTTCACCTTCTTGTCTTCTATGCCCAAATAACGCATAGTAACCGCAGGGCTGCTGTGATTGAACCTCTTACAGAGAAGCTCATAGCCCACCCCGTAATGCACTCTCTGGATGTAGCCGAAAGTCTTGCGCAGAGTATGGGTGCCGTAGTTGCCCCGGAGGTTGATCTGCCTGCACCAGTCTTTGATCATCCTGTTGGCGTAGCTGACGGTAAGGGGGGCATTTCCTTTCTGGCTTTTGAAAAGGAAGTTTTCCGGTTCGGCCAAGGTCTGGGACAGATACGTCTGCAGGGCTTTGTGCGTGGCCTTGTTGATGACCAGGATGTTTGTCTTGCCGGTTTTCTGCTCCCTGACCCTTATGGTGTCTCCTGGTTTTACACCCTGCACGTCCCTGACTTTAAGCTGCAGAAGATCGCCTATTCTGAGCCCGTTGTTTATGCCCATGGTGAAGAGGAGGTGGTCCCTGGGGTTTCCAGATAGCAATTTCTTGATCGACTTAATATCCTCAAGTGACCTTATGGGTTCTACTGTGATGTTTGAGCCTTTTTGGGGGTGATTTGTGTTTGCCATTTTTAAATACTACCATAGCTTGCTATTTATGTCAAGTATAATGATATAAATTGCATGTTAGTTGGCTAATTTATTTGTGCGTAGAGTGTATAAAAGTCTTTCATTCGGCTTTAAGCTATGATTGACGGGGGTTAAGGCTGTTTTGAAAAATGCCAACTTTTACTTCAAAGTTGGCATTTTTGTCGCTCCGACCTCTTGCATACGACCCAAGACAGGTGTAAGTTTTTCCCATGTCATTCGAAATACCCAATCCACATAATGCGTGCTTCAAGGATTTTTTCAAGGACCCGGAGTTTGTAAAGTCTTTTATCAAGTACCATATCCCTGAAGAAATCACCTCTTTACTCGATCTGGATACACTGCAGGTTGATTTGAGCGGGTTTGTATCCGAGGAGCACAGGGAGTATTATGCCGATGTGATGGTCACAGTGCAGCTCAAGGGCCATACTGAAAATGTAAATATCTATATCCTGCTTGAGCACAAAAGCGCTCCAGAGTTTCTGACCAGGCTTCAGATTCTGAATTACGAAGTTCAGAAATGGATGGATCTTAAAAGAAAAGGTCAGCTCCAAGGGTACTTGCCTGTGATCATCCCGGTGGTTATATACCATGGAAAGGGCAGGTGGAATTACAGCCGTAAGTTCTCAGACCTTTTCGATTTGCCATCTGAAGTGCTCAGGCCCTTTGTGCCGGAATTCAAGCACATGATCCATGACATCTCCTCTATGGAGGATGATGAGTTCAAGACGACCGCCATTTTGGAGATCTTTCACTTGCTCTTCAAGTACATTCACTACCCTGAGCTTGAAACCAAGCTTCAGGAGATATATGATTTGTTGGAGACTATCCCGGACCAGGATAAAGTTAAGCAATATTTACAGGCAATTGTTCAGTACGTAGCCGTACAAGGCCCTGTTAGCCTTGAAAGGCTTGGTGAGTACACGAGGCGATTGCCGGGAGGTGACGAAGCCATGCAGACAGCAGCACAGCAGATAAGGCAAGAGATGTATAATGAGTTCAAGCAGGAAAAGGAAAAGGTTCGTCTGGAAAGTGAGAAAAGGGGGGAGCTTAAGGCTACTCAAGAAACCCTCATAGATGTGGCTGGGGACTGCCACGGCCCTTTGCCGAAGTCTCTCCAGGATAAAATCAAATCCATAGACTCCATTGATAACCTGCGGACTTTAACCAGGAAGGTTTACAAAACCCAGTCCCTTGAAGAGTTTACTGAGCTTGTAAATCGGGCTACTCAACATTAACTGCCAAGGTGGCTGTCCTTAACCACAAGGATGGCCACCTATATTTCTGGCTTTTTGAAAAAAGAAAGCTGGTGTAGGCTACATCTGAGAAAATGGTTTCTGTATGAGGGCATATTGAGGGCCGAAAATGGCCCTCACTTTATCATTAACTATTTGAAATAAAAGTATTATTTTTGAATTACAGACAAAATTTCCTTCTTTTTTTACTTCCGCTTTGAGGGCATGTTGAGACCTCTTTTTTAACTCCCACCAAAATAACCACTTTCAGCCCAATAAACACGGGCATTTTCAATAAGTTGCATTTTTCACTGTCGCATAAAAGCCAATACCCAAAAGACAGTAATAGAACAGTTTACGCTTCCCGAAGACAGTATTGCTTTCTATGACGCTGTAGTCCTGCTGGGAAAGCCTGAAATCAACCAGACACAAAAACCTCTGCGTCTGGTAGGCTATGAAGTTCTCGGCACCAGATACGGGGTGGCCACTGATCGTTTGGACTTAGGACCTGATGACATCGCCTTGATTTACAAGCTGCGCTGGGACATCGAAAAATTTTTCAAGTGGTGGAAACGCCACCTGAATGTGTACCATATATTGTTTCGCTCCAAATACGGTCTGTTGATCCAGATTCTTGCAGGCCTGATCACTTACCTTCTTTTGGCTATATACTGCCAGGAAGAATTCGGAGAGAGGGTAAGTATCAAACGCTTCAGGGAATTGCGCATCCAGATCCAAAACGAGGCCATTTCAGCTGGTGGAGCACCGCCCAGCTTTTCCCAGCACAGTGGTCCTTGAACTGACTTGTAGTGAATGGAGGTCATGCAATTTCTTAACCGGACAACACTGGAGCTGGATACTAAAATCCATGAAATTTATGATCTTTTGGAAAAATTGCCTGATAACGATAAGCTGACTGATTACCTGTTCATTATTGTCAGATACGTTATGGCTTCTGGTGCTATTCCAGAGAAGAGACTGCTTGAGCATACCAAACGTTTTTCAGGGGGTGAGGAAATGATAGGTGTAGCCGCACGAGAAATAAGAGAAGATGTTCTCCAAAAAGAAAAACCTTATTGGGAAAAACACGCTAAGCTTGAATATGCCCGTGAAAATCTCATAGATGTAGCCACAGAAGCATACGGCCCTCTACCTGATATGCTCCACGAGAAGATCAAATCCATTCAATCTTTGGAGAATTTAAGGGCTCTGAACAGAAAGGTAATCAGAACCTAATCCCTTGAAGAGTTTACTGAGCTCGTAAATCGGGCAGCACAGAATTAACCTTTTCTATCCTGCCAGCCCAAAAGCCACTCTGTCCTTTAGCGGATAGGGTGGTTTTTTCCTGATTACCGGCTTTTATGTTTTGTGGTTACATTCCAGGCTCCAACTCTCTGCCGCCTATAGAAATTTCCCCTTGCCCCCACCTCCAGGATAGATTATATTATCTATATGTCGACTAAAAGAAACCAAGCTCCACACGAAGGACTGTTCCTGAAGATATTCCAGAATCTGGATAACGCCAGGCACTTCCTGAAAAAACATATGTCTGAAGAACTCCAGAAACGCTTTGACCTGGATACTCTTCGACTGGAACCTACAACTTATGTGGACGAGAAGCTCAAGAAGCACTACTCGGACCTGGTTTTCAGCGTACGATTGATAGGTTATAAAAACCAGTTCGCTAAGATTTACCTTCTCTTTGAGCACAAGAGTTCTCCTGATCCACTTACAGGCGTTCAGGTACTCAAGTACATGGCTCTTCAGTGGCTTGATCTCCAGGAACAGCACATGCTTGTGGATGGCAAGCTGCCTCCGATTATTCCCATAGTCATCTACCAGGGCCAGGAGGACGACAGAAATATGTGTTCTTCTTTCCATGACCTTGTGGAAATGCCTTCTGAGTCCTTCAAGGTCTATATCCCGGACTTTTCCTTTGCCTTTTTCAACGTCCGTGGTATGGATGAGGCCAAGGTTCGGGAAAAGATCCTGCTCAAGTTTTATGTAGAGATAATAAAATATCAGAACGACCCCAGTGTAAAGGAGATCCCTCCAAGGCTTGTTCGGGGTCTGATTGAGTCCTTGGGTTACAGAACTGCCCTGGAGTATATTGAGATTTTCTTTAGGTATCTTGTCAAAAGCACTGGGTATCTGTCCCAGGAAGACTATAAAAAGGCTCTGGAACTACTTCCAGAAGGAGGTGAGAGTATAATGGAAACTTTAGCTGATCAGTGGATGGAGCAGGGCGCTCAGAAAGAAAGACACCGGGCTGAAGAGTGGATAAAGCAGGAAAAGGATAAATGGGAGAGGCAAGCCGAACTAAAAAACGCTAAAGAGACCCTCATAGATGTGGCTGGGGACTGCCACGGCCCTTTGCCGAAGTCTCTCCAGGATAAAATCAAATCCATAGACTCCATTGATAACCTGCGGACTTTAACCAGGAAGGTTTACAAAACCCAGTCCCTTGAAGAGTTTACTGAGCTTGTAAATCGGGCTACTCAACATTAACTGCCAAGGTGGCTGTCCTTAACCAAAAGGATGGCCACCTATATTTCCGGCTTTTTGAAAAAAGAAAGCTGGTGTAGGCTACATCTGAGAAAATGGTTTCTGTATGAGGGCATATTGAGGGCAGAAAATGGCCCTCACTTTATCATTAACTATTTGAAATAAAAGTATTATTTTTGAATTATAGACAAAATTTCCTTCTTTTTTTACTTCCGCTTTGAGGGCATGTTGAGACCTCTTTTTTAACTCCCACCAAAATAACCACTTTCAGCCCAATAAACACGGGCATTTTCAATAAGTTGCATTTTTCACGCTCACTGAAGCTTTTGCCATGGAAGAGCTTCCTGAAGAGTACAAAATCGATCCTGCAGAAGCTTTTGATGCAGGCGCAGTCACAGTTGAGGACGCAGGCGAAGCTTACGCCAAGGTCGAGACGATTCTGGACGGCGCCCAGAATGCTGATGAGCTGGAGCTGGAAGACCTTTTTGAGTGGAGCATTGCCGACACAGCCGAAAATATTCTTGATGCTAAAGAAGAAGCAACAGTAACCGGTGCTGCTTCAGTGGGCCTGGCTGATGACGAATACGCCTCTGTTGAGCAGGCCGAAGCACTCCTGGAGCTGGACAACTTTGACGGTGTCTACAACCTCTCAGACTCAGCAGAAAACATCCTGGCTGAAGAAGCTCAAGAGGTCGTCGCTGCTGCAGAAGAAGTCTCCGTCACTGACGCCGTAACTGTTGCAGATGCTACTGCCCTAAGTGAGCTGGAGAACTTTGACGGTGTCTACAGCTTGGAAGACACCATCGAGAACCTGCTGACAAACAAGGCTTCGGAAGTACTGATTATCAATGATGCCCAGGAAGCAAATGTGGACGGTGTTGCCACCATCGCCCAGATCCAGGACTATCAGGATCGCGGCTACGACAACCTGAACACCTACAACCTGGAAGACACCGCTGAAAACTATATTGAAGAAGGCGACAGTGAACTGGTTCAAGGCGCTGAGAGCTATGCAGTCAGCGAGCCCATGACTGTTGCCGAATACAACGATATGGTCGATGAAGGCTTTGAAGACTTTGAGTACGAACTGGCGGACACCCTGGACAACCTGGTGGCAGCTGAAGAGGGCGTGGTTGGTGATGCAGGTGAGTACAACTTGACAGATGAAGCTGATGCCTTTGAGGCTTTGCCTGCAGCTGAGGCCATGGATGCAGATATGTTTGCTGTTTTTGATAATGCAACTAATAGGGCAGATTACACATACAGCCTCGAGGACAGCCTGGAGAACCTGGTAGGCTTGGATGAGGGCGTGGTTGGCAATGCAGACAGTTACACACTGACTGACGATGCTGCTGCTTTTGAAGGCCTCACAGTTGAAGACATCCTGTCCCAGGAAGAAGCAGACATGCTCAGTGGTGCAGCCAATACAGATGACTACACCTACTCCCTTGAGGACGAAGCCGATGCATTCTTCTCCAATGGAGCGGTAGAGGAAGATCTGGTTGATCTGCTTGATGATCCGGACTCCATTACGGTGACCACAGCAACTACCCAGGAGCAGCGGGATGCTCTGGATGCTATCAATGATAATGTAGACTATGAAGGTGGCCTGGAAGGTAAGACATTCACCCTTACTGAAGATGACGCCACTTTGACCCAAGATTTCTCCAATGGGGTGGACCCAGACGATGTTTTCCTGACAGGTGCGAATGACACGATTAATGCTGGCACAAATTTGGGTGATGATGTTTATATCGAAGATCCAAGTACAGATGATAATGACCAACTCAATGCCGTTTTAGGCAATGATAATCCAGCTCCCACTCTTATAAATATAGAAACCATCCAGATCAGGTCTATCAACGATAATGCCGAACTGGACATGGTAAATATAGATGGGACTAATCTGGTAATGATCAATCCTGCAAGCTCCAGGGATCTGACTTTCAGTAATTTTGATCACACTTATTCTTTGACAACCCGGAACTTAACCAGACTATAGCCAACGGCATAGAACGCTGGAAGTCTCTGGGTAATTGTCTGATTATCCTCGCCCCACAGGTAACCTTACCTGCAGAACTTGAGAAATGCTTTGCTCTGGTGGACTTTCCCTTTCCCAGTCCTGAAGAGCTTCTAAACATTCAAAAAGACATCGCAGACAGTCTGGGTTTGGAAACGGACTCACATACTGCTCATCTGGCGAAAGGTCTGACAGGGTTGGAGGCTGAGGCCGCCTTTGCACTGTCACTGGTACGTACTCGGGGATTCTCTGCAGATGAGATAAACAAAGTTAAAGCTCAGACCCTGAAGAAATCCGGCTTACTTGAATACTGGCAGCCAGAAGATATTCAGAACGTCGGAGGCCTGGGGCAGCTAAAGGATTACATATCCAACAGAATGACGGCTATTACAAACCATGACACAAACCTTCCCCGGATAAAAGGGATACTGCTGGCAGGCATTCCAGGAACAGGAAAGACGCTGACAAGTAAAGCTGTGGCTTCACTACTGGGATGGCCTTTACTGCGTTTGGATATTGGAGCTCTGAAAGGCTCCCTGGTGGGTGAGTCAGAGAAGAAGATCCGGGAAGCCACGAAGACCATCGAGGCCTTCGGAAACTGCCTGGTTTGGATTGATGAAATAGAAAAGAGCTTTTCCGGGTGTTAGCGCCGGCTTGAAGATGCCATAAAACGCCGGTTTAAAAATGTTGTTTTGGAGCAACCGCCAGCTCCAGACATAAAGGTTGATGCCGGCGGTTGCCTATGCGGAGCTATTGTTCCTGAACCTGGTCTTTCATCCGATAGCTTTTGCCTTCAATGAGGATAGTTTCGGCATGGTGCAGAAGTCTGTCCAACATGGCTGAGGTCAGGGTGCTGTCGTTGTTGAACACCTCGGGCCATTTCTTGAAGGCTCTGTTGGTGGTCAGGATGGTTGATTTTTGTTCGTAGCGCTGGCTTATGACCTGGAAGAGCAGGTCTGCACCTTGCTTGTCTATGGGCAGGTAGCCAAGCTCATCCAGAATGAGCAGTTCAGGACTTACATATTTCTTGAGCTCTATTTTGAGCTTGTGTGCAGCCTGTGCGGCCGAGAGGGTGTTTATGACATCTATGGTGGTGGCAAACAGCACAGAATGCTTTTCCAGGCATGCACTGTAACCCAGGGCTGTGGCTATGTGTGATTTGCCCAGGCCTACTCCTCCGAGGATTATTATGTTGGCCTTGTCCTTCATAAATCCAAGGCGAAAGAGGTTTTGGATGGCCGGGCGGTTGATCTTGGTCGGCCATGTCCAGTCGAAGTTCTCCATGGTTTTTATGCCTGGGAAACGGGCCATCCTGATACGGCGTTGGATGGAGCGATCATGCCTGGCATCTGCTTCTGCCTGGACCAGCCTGGCCAGATAGCCCAGATGATCCCAGTTCTGCCTGGCAGCCTTGTCAGCCGCCGGCCTGTACTGCTCTTTTATACAGGTTAGCTTGAGCAGCTGGAGATTTTCTTCCAGCCTGTGCACCTCACTTTGGTGTTTGTTGGTCATGGGTTTTTCTCCTTGGGTTTGTCGTAAATACTTAGATCAGGGTCTTTGACTTCAATATCCAGCAGATCCTCTCGCCTGGTCAGATGCAGGGCTCCTGGTGCGGGCATGGTCCTGGCTCTTTGCTCCAGGATGTTGGCTACATACTCACAGGAGAAGGCACTGTAGGTGAATGCGTCGTCCATGGCCCTGGACACGGCTTCAGAGCCATAGATTTCGCTTAAGGCTACAATCTTCTGGACATGGTGTTTGATGTTCAAGTGCTTTTTCTCCAACTCAAAAAAGTAATCCTTTGCTCTTGGGGACAAAGCCAGGAACCGGGAAAACAATTGCTGATCCCTGGCTGCCCGGCGCTGGGCAATAAGCTCCTGGACATGATCGGGGTCTTCAATGTCCCTTTTTTTATCAAAGCTGCGGACATGCCTGGCCACAAGATTGTTGCCGTCATAGATGCATAAGCGATCAGGATAAGTCTTCAAGGTCAGGCGTTTGCCTGCGTACCTGGCTGGCACGGAATAGCGGTTGGACTCCAGGGTGATCCGGAACTGCGACGAGGCCCGGACCTGGGTTAAGACTCCGATATCATAGGTGTTAACAGGCAGGGGCAAAAGGTGCTCTCTTTCTTCTTCAAGCATGTCCACCGGCTTCTTGCCGGTCTGGGCATGGATACGCACATTGGCTGTTGCCCTGCACCAGTGGCGGGCGTAATGGTTGATGGCCCGGTAATCCGGCAGTTCAAGGCCGGCCAGCAAGTTCTTTTTGACATAACCTATGGCATTCTCCACCCGGCCTTTTTCATGGGGCTTTCTGACTCCGCAGGCACTGATCTCAAAACCCCAGTGCCTTGCAAAGTCAAGATATTTGGGGTTTAGAACCGGTTTTTGGCCAAAGGGGTGCTTGAGCACTGCACATTTCAGGTTGTCCACCATGATTTTTCTGGGGACCGCCCCGAATGCGTCAAAGGCGTTTTGATGACAGGCCAGGAAGTGCTCCATGCTTTGGGAGACAGTGAACTCAAGATACATCATCCTGCTGTAGCAAAGGACCATGACAAAGAAGCTGAGATTGCGCCTGCTGTCTCCCACCTGGATGGAGCCGTGATTTCCCCAGTCAACCTGGGCGCACTCTCCTGGGGCAAAGGCCAGACTTAAAAAGGCCCTGGACCTTTTGGGCCTGACTTTGCTTATGTATTCCTTGAGAATGGAGGAGCCTCCTGTATAGCCCTGCTCCTTGATGCTGCGCAAAACCTGGACGGCTGTGTAGGGGTGCTCCTCCAGCATCCTGACGATGGTATCCTTGAAGGGATCAAGCTTGCTTGGTCTTGTTACTGACTTTCTTTGATGAAACTGCTTTGCTTCGAGCCATTTGCCCACTGTACGCGGATCCAGCTGCAGTTCTTTTGCTATCTGGGCCGGGGTAAGTCCTTTTTGTTCATGGTAGTGCTTTATTCTGGCATAAAGCTCATAATCAATCATGTGTTACCCCCGGCAAGTTTTTTGAGAACGTCTGAGAAGTGCACAGGCCCGGCCTGTGCTGTCCTGGCCTGATTTACGGGTGGGACCTGGATGGATAGAACCTGATAAAGCGGTTTCTTCCAGGCAATGAGGTCAGCCTGGATCAGATTGAAGCGCGCCTGCTGCAAAGTGACTTCATCCATGCCCAGGCGCTGCATGACAATGGGGTCGGAGTAGTAGCTAAGCCCCTGCTGATCGCCCACGGTCACCAGGAACAGGTACAAGGCTGCTGCAGCATGGCTTAACCTCTCAATATGACCGTCACGAACCAGCCTGTGGTCCACCCAGCTGAACTGTCTGGGAACCTTGCGCAGTCTCTGGGGATGAATCGGATACTTTTGGTACATGAAATCCTCCTTTGGGGTTGTTGATGACGTCACAGCCCAGGGTGTACATCTGCCGGGCGGCCCTGACGATGTCATCTTGTAACGCACTCCCGCATAAGGAGGAGATTAGTCCTATAATAACAGATGGTTGCGTGATCCAGTGATCTTGTAACGTTTCCTCAACACGTTGATTTTCAACGCTTTTTTGGAGGCAGTGATCTTGTAACGTTTTCCTGGGAGCAGTGGTCTTGCGCCTGGCATATCCGGGATTTTGCTTTCTCCAGTTCCGGACCCTGTCCACATGGGCCGGCCCCCGGAAATAATCCCTGTTTTCAGGCTTATCCAGCCAGGCCTTTTGACTGGCTTTCTTACTGGCTGCCCGACAAGGCACTTTGGAGCAGTATTTTTGCTTGCCCCTGTTTCGGTAGTCGGGACAAAAGGCTTCGCCACAGTGCAGGCAGACAACTTGTTGGCTTTGTTTGCGACCCAAGAACTTACCCTCCTTTGCCTCAGACAGGCAAAGAAGGCAGTAACGGCAAGACAGAAGAAGAGGAAGAAAAAGAAGGACAGAAAAGAAGATAAAATAAAAAATATTTTTTTCTTTTCTCTTTTAGAAGAAGATACAAGAATAAGATATTAACAATTTCAAACCGGCATAATTAAGACATATTCAGGTTGGCGCTCACAGAATCCAAGCCTGATTACTTCATATCCAACACAGAGACAGCGGTAATTCCTTTACTGCCCTACAGGAAGAAAAAGACTGAGCATTTTATCGCTCTACTGGTTGATAACAAGAACCGGCTGATCTGCAAGAAGGTTTTGACTAATGGAACCGTAGACCAGGCTCCAGTGTTCCCCAGAGAAATAGTACGCCTGGCTATAATCAAGCATGCCTCAGGAATTATCCTGGGGCACAATCATCCAGGTGGAGACCCACACCCCTCATCGCAAGACCGTGACTTAACCAGAAGGATAGAGCGAGTCTGCCGTGACTTGGGAATACGTGTACTGGATCATGTGATTGTCTCAGACAGAGGACATTTCAGTTTTCTAGAATCCGGATACTTATAAAGGAGGTTAAACCCATGCCATCATTCGATGCTATACAAGATGAGATAAGCAATTTCTTATCAGTTTCTGAAGAGCTAACAGAGGATCAGCACGTACCGGCCCTGAATTACCTGGAGGAACTGGCTCTTCAAGAACAATCCAAAGTAGATGCGATAGGCTATGCCGTACGTAAAAGAAAGGCTGAGATAGACTTTCTAAAACAGGAGGAAGAAAGAATACGCCATAGGCGTAAATCTATGGAGAACAGGCTTGAAGAATTCAAAGACTATCTCCTGGCAGTACTCAAAAAGCACAACCTGCAGAAAGTTAAGGGCCTTTCCAGCACGATATACACCAGAAATGTAAGCTCTGTGAAGCTCAACAACCTTGATGGTATTCCTGAGAAGTTCAAGAAAATTGTCACCGAGGTTAAAGTCGATAAGCGAGGCATAGCTGAAGAATTGAAGCAAGGCTGGCATATTCCAGGAGTAGAACTCGAACAAAGGTTATCATTAACGATCAGATAAAGGAGGTACAAAGACATGTTCAAGAAAGCTGAACGAAGCCAGTCTAAACTAAGGCTGGCACTGATAGGCCCCAGCGGATCAGGGAAGACTTTCAGCGCTCTGCTTATAGCTCAAGGCCTTGGAGGCTCTATAGCGATGCTTGACTCTGAACGAGGCTCAGGTTCCCTATATTCCGATATGGCGGAATACGATATATCAGAGCTGACTCCGCCATACAGCCCGGAAAGGTACATAGAAGCCATAAAAGAAGCTGAAAAAGCCGGATACGAAATACTGATTATTGATTCTCTATCTCACGCCTGGAGTGGTCAAGGTGGGATACTGGAATTTGTCGATAAAGCAAGCCAGGCCCAGAGGAATAATTTCGCTGCATGGAGAGAGGCAAGTCCGAAACACAACGCCCTGGTGGATACAATTCTGGGAGCAAACCTACATATTATTGTCACGATGCGCTCAAAAACCGCCTGGGAGGTAAATAAGGATGAAAAAACTGGAAAAACTAAACCTGTAAAAGTTGGTTTGGCTCCAGTACAGCGCGATGGTTTGGAATATGAGTTCACTTGTGTACTGGAGCTAAGCGTAGACGGCCACATAGCGACTGCATCGAAAGACCGTACACGCCTGTTCGATGGCAGATACTTTACCCCAAGTACAGAGACTGGAGAAGAGTTATCTCAGTGGCTCCAAGGCACAGCCCAGCCCCAGGAAAATCTGCTAAACCAGGTTATGCAACAGTTATTCAAACTCGGCCTGGCAAACAGGTACGCTGAATACGAGACCTACATCCATGAGAAATACGGTAGCTCACTGGAAAACCTATCGAGCAAACATCTTCGAGAGCAGCTTGAGAACCTCCAGAGGTGTGAGGCTGACGGTAAGCTTAAGAAGAAATTCCAAGCCTATCTGACCAAGAAGGCTGCCTAGGGAGGTACAAGGTTATGTCTAACGGAAGCGTAATTTGCAAAGTTATCTCAGTGATAGCAAACATAATATCTGAATGCTTGAGGGAAGATCAAAATAATAAAGACAAGGAGGATTAGAGGTATGCAGGATACCAATGGAGTTTCAAGACTGGGGGAGAGATTGAGGCAAGAGATTCGGCTTTGTTCCGAGAACTACCACGAGAGAAAGCTTAGGCTCTACAAAAGAGCCACAGCTGTTCTCGGCGCAGCCGTGATCGGACTCATAATAATCGCGGTAATATAGCCTTTTCACAGAGGGAAACCCCAATTCCCTCTGTGAAAAATGGCCTATTTTTGCACCCAAAATTTCTGTAAGTTATTAAAATTATTAATTCTAAAAAAGTTTCTACACGTGTAGAAACTTTTTTAGATCGTTCACGATGAACTTTTTTCTGATATCAGGGCTTCAACTTTCTTGAGGTTGTTGTTATAGTTTTTTTTCTCTTCTCTAAATTTCTCAATTTTAGTTTCCAGTGAATTTATTCTGTGTTCTATCTTTGTTTTGATGCTCTCCAGCTCATCCAGGCGTTTGAGCTTCAGTTTGTTTTTATTGGGTAGCTTTTTAAGGCTGAACCCTTCCTTCTCGGTTTTTTGCTTCTTAACCTTTTCCTCCAACGCCCTTACACTCAGGTCGTTGTTTACCACTTCCTCTGCCAGCTTGGCCTTTTGTTGTGTGTTTTTCACTTTGGTGAGGGCTCTTCTGTGGCTTACACTCAGCTGGTTGTAATGTGTCCCCTCCAGTTCCTTTTTATCCAGGGCTATCTTTACGGCATTGTAAAACCAGGCTTGCGAGTAGTTATTATGCTCCAGGCTCTGAATTAAGGCTCTAAGCGACTTCTGCTTTACCGGCTTATTCTTCCGGGCTCTATCAATATTGTTGTTGTAGAACTTTTCAATCAGGTACTGGCCTACATCTTCAACGGCTTTGCTGAAATGTGAGTTCATTATATTGTACACTTCTTCGTAAGCCTCTTTAACCAGCTGCTGGTCCTCTTCCTGCTCCTGTATCCCGAATGTGTCGCTTAGTGCAGTGGTCAGAATATCTAAGTCGAACTCTTTTGTCTCCAGCTTTATAGCATGTTTGGATTTGGTCTGAGGCCGATTATCCCGGTGCCACTGTGCAAGCAGGTTCGGCTCTTCTTCTTGAACTATATCAGCGTTCAGCTTTAACGCATTCTGCAGGGTTTCTGCATATTCCTTCTTGGCTGTAAGGTTCTTTTCTTCATCTGTGCCATAATATATCAGGGCATCGTGTTCCCCTGTGTCTTTCTGCTCAATCCAGACAATAAATCTGTTTGCTTTGGCACGCTCATCCATCCCTTCAGGTATAGCTTCTGTTACCATACAGTTCAGTCTTTGGTCTAATTCTTTTGCCTCTGGGTTCTCGCTGATAATCAGTAAGGGGTTGAGCTGGGATACTTCTGTAGACATAAAGGGTTACCTCCGGTTTTGTTTTGAGTGAGCTTGTAGAAGAAACTCTCACTCTGTGTCAACCATGATGTGTTATGCGTGGTGGGTAGGTTTGCCTCTATGTCTTGGTGCATACCAACTGTAGTATGTTTAACTCAACAAACTTGACGTAATTTTTTATTTGTGAAGGTGGGTGTGAGAGTGTTGTTATTTAACATACTGTTTTCATTATAGTTTTTTAAAGTGATTTTACGAATATCAACTTTAACACAAAAGTTGGCATTTGGTCCTGTTTCCCTGGCACCTAAAATTTCCCCTTGCCTACCTGAAGACTATGCCTTATTCTCCCTTCATGAGTGATACAAGCAAATACCACGATCACACTTTCAGGGCGATACTGGGGCGAGAGCCCGTGGCAAGGGATTTCGTAAGGTATCATCTGCCGGAAGAGATTACCAGGGACATGAACCTGGATACTGTTAAGGTGTCCTCCAGGTCATATGTCAGCGACAATCTCAAGGAGAGCATGACCGATATCGTGATCACCCTGGAATTGATTACTGGAGAGCCCGCTGAAATATACATATTGGTAGAACACAAGAGTGATCTGGATGCCTGGACCAAGATCCAGCTATTCAAATACATGAATGAAGTCTGGCAGAGCTTTATCCAGAAGAAAACCGGAACCCTGCCGATCATAGTTCCCCTGGTCTTTTATCACGGAACAGCCAGGTGGAATTATAGCTTGGAGTTTTCTGACCTCTTTAATCTACCGTCGGAGCATTACAGGAAGTATATTCCAAAGTTTGAACATCTCCTGCATGAAGTCCCGGTGATCAATAAGAAAAAGGTCAAATCCTCCATTACCCTTGAGGTTTTTCACCTGGTCCTTGAATACATATTTTATCCGGAAAAAAGAGATCAGATATATGAAGCTTTAGAGCTGTTGTTTAAAGGTTTGGATGCCAAAGAGGCTCATGAAATCTTTGCAATCCTGATCAAGTATTTGCTTATAGCCACGGACGAAACGCCCGAAGAGGCAGAAGAGAAGGTCAAACATCTTCCCAAAGGAGGAGAAACCGTGAGAACCACAGCAGAAGTATTGGAAGAACGAGGTTACAATAAGGCCATTAAGGAAAAACCTGTGTGGGAGAAACAAGCTGAACTAAAAAATGCCCATGAAACCCTCATAGATATCGCCACAGAAGCCTACGGCCCTCTACCCGGTATGGTCCACGAGAAAATTAAATCCATTCAATCTCTGGAGAACTTAAGGGCTCTTAACAGAAAGGTGCTCAGAACCCAGTCCCTTGAAGAATTCACCGAGCTTGTAAATCGGGCAGCACAGAACTAACCTTATCCATAAGGCCACCCTGAGCCCATACACCCAGGGTGGCTATCCTTAAGCTACTTTCTTCAGAGGCACGGTATTCACCGCTTCCGCCAGTGTCTCATCCGAGAGGTGACTATATCTCATTGTTGTCCTCATCTGGGTATGCCCCAACAGTTTACCTACCTCATACAAGTTCCGACCGGCGTTAACCAGGAAACTGGCAAAGCTATGTCTCAGGGTATGGATTTTCACATCCTCCAGCCCGGATTTTATTCTGGCTGTGTTCCACGAATTATATATAGAGTTGAAAGGCTTTCCCGTCACAGGACTTGGGAAAATATATTCAGAGCCCTCCACCTTGGGTACACTCCTAAGAACTTCCAGCGCACTTTCTGACAAAGGCACAGTCCTGGGCTTGCCTGATTTTGTATAGGGAATCCTCCACCTTTTCCTTTCCAAGTCTAAGTCTTCCCATTTGGCATTAAGCACTTCGCTTTTCCTGGCACCAGTGAGTATGAGCATGGAGATTATGGGCTCAAGCAAAGGGTTCTCGCTTTCTTTAACTGCCTTACAGAGCCTTTGTACCTCTTCCTCGGTTAAGTACCTTTCCCTCTGATTGTTCTCTTCTGCCAGAGGGACTCCCTTGGTGGGGTTAACAGTAACTCCTGGGGTCTCCCACTGGATCGCCAGGTTAAACATATAGCGCAGCAAAATAACCAGCCTGTTTGCCGAGGCAGGAGCTGCTCCGTTTTTAAGCCTTTCCTGGTGCATGGCCATAATATCGTCTCTGGTAATCTGATCTAAGTGCAGTTTCCCAAACTTTGGTACTAAATGAGTACGCAGGAAGCTCAGATCGGATTTCCAGGATCGCTTATAACCTTGTACGTATGGCAGGTAGCTATTCCAGGCAAAGTCTTCAAACGTTGGTACTACTTTTAAGGTTTTCTTTTCATCCTGAGGATCTTTGCCCATTGCCACGTCCGCTAATACTTTTGCGGCAATATCTCTGGCCTGCTCAACGCTTAAAAAAGAGTTTCTACCTAATTTTATTTGCTTGTAACCACCTCGTGGTGTTTTATACTTTAAGAAATAAGTTTTGATCCCTGTGGGTCTTACTTCAAGCATTAGTCCTTTTAACTTCTCATCGTAAACTCTTAATTTCTCTTTACCATCGAGGCACTCCAGCTTGTTAACATAATTTTGTTTTAAAAGCTTAACTGACATACATTGCTCCATACATATAAAAAATATTGTTTTGATTATTAAAACAATTAAACCATCATGAATATCGTATGTCAAGTTCACATGAAAATATTCAATCTAATACGAAAACCTTTGTATACAACGTATTTGTACTGTTTAGATGTAAATAAAGTGTAATATGATAAGAAAAAATTATTAAAAAATATTGGCATGCAACACTTTGCTTTCAAAGTATAAAAATTCTTTTCTGTTAATATAGAATGACAGCAAGTGTTAATATATTGAAATTTTGTGTAGTAGAGTGTAAGAGAAAGATGGCAGGTAGGAAGATTGTCCATTGTTTGTTGGAGTGAATCTACGAATAAATTATATTTGGCATAAAATTTTATATTTCGTGCATTAAAATATTGTTCACCTCCTTGTCCTCTATTCCCAGATACCGCATAGTGACCGCAGGGCTGCTGTGATTGAACCTCTTACACAGAAGCTCGTAGCCCACTCCGTAATGCACTCTCTGGATGTAGCCGAAAGTCTTGCGCAGAGTATGGGTGCCGTAGTTGCCACGCAGATTAATAGTTTTGCACCATAATTTGATCAGTCTGTTGGCGTAGCTGACGGTAAGGGGGGTATTTCCTTTCTGGCTTTTGAAAAGGAAGTCCTCCGGTTCGGCCAAGGTCTGGGACAGATACGTCTGCAAGGCTTTGTGCGTGGCTTTGTTGATGACCAGGACATTGGGTTTGCCGGTTTTCTGCTCCTTAACCCGGATGGTGTCTCCTGGTTTTACACCCTGCACGTCCCTGACTTTAAGTTGCAGAAGATCGCCGATCCTAAGCCCGTTGTTTATGCCCATGGTGAACAGAAGGTAGTCTCTGGGATTTCCCGATAAAAGTTTCTTGATGGACTTGATGTCTTCCTGGGATCTAATCGGTTCCACTGTGATGCTGGACCCCTTTTTGGGGTGATTTGTGTTTGCCATTTTTAAATACTACCATAGCTTGCTGTTTATGTCAAGTATAATGATATAAATTGCATCTTAGTTGGCTAATTTTTTTGTGCGTAGAGTGCATAAAAGTCTTTCATTCGGCTTTAAGCCATGATTGGCGTGGGTTAAGGCTGTTTTGAAAAATGCCAACTTTGTATCAAAAGTTGGCATTTTTGTCGCTCCGACCTCTTGCATACGACCCAAGACAGGTGTAAGGTTTTCCCATGTCATTCGAAATACCCAATCCACATAATGCGTGCTTCAAAGATTTTTTCAAGGACCCGGAGTTTGTAAAGGCGTTCATCAAGTATCATATCCCTGAAGAAATCTGCTCTCTACTCGATCTGGATACCCTGCAGGTTGACTTGAGCGGGTTTGTATCCGAGGAGCACAGGGAGTATTATGCCGATGTAATGGTTACAGTGCAGCTCAAGGGACATACTGAAAATGTAAACATCTATATCCTGCTTGAGCACAAAAGCACTCCAGAGTTTCTGACCAGGCTTCAGATTCTGAACTACGAAGTTCAGAAGTGGATGGATCTAAAAAGAAAAGGTCAGCTTCAAGGGTACTTGCCTGTGATCATCCCGGTGGTTATATACCATGGAAAGGGCAGGTGGAATTTCAGCCGTAAGTTCTCAGACCTGTTCGACTTGCCATCCGAAGTGCTCAGGCCATTTGTACCGGAATTCAAGCACATGATCCATGACATCTCCTCCATGGAGGACGATGAGTTTAAGACGACCGCCATTTTGGAGATCTTTCACTTGCTCTTCAAATACATTCACTACCCTGAGCTTGAAACCAAGCTTCAGGAGATATATGATCTGTTGGAGACTATCCCGGACCAGGATAAGGTTAAGCAATATTTACAGGCAATTGTCCAGTATGTAGCCGTACAAGGCCCTATCAGCCTTGAAAGGCTTGGTGAGTACACGAGGCGATTGCCGGGAGGTGACGAAGCCATGCAGACAGCAGCACAGCAGATAAGGCAAGAGGCGTATAACGAGTTCATTCAGGAACAGGAAAAAATGCTTGTGGAAAGGGAGAAACACGCAAAGCTTGAAGCTACCCAAGAAAATCTCATAGATGCCGCCACCGAGCAATATGGCCCATTACCTGGTACGCTCCACGAGAAAATCAAATCCATTCAATCTCTGGAGAACTTAAGGGCTCTGAACAGAAAGGTGCTCAGAACCCAGTCCCTTGAAGAATTTACCGAACTCGTAAATAGAGCAGCACAGAATTAACCTTTTCTTTCCTGCCAGCCCCAAAGCCACTCTGTCCTTTAGCGGATAGGGTGGCTTTTGCTACTGCATAATTCCCCTGATTGCCGGCTTTATGTTTTTTGGTTATATTCAGGGGGCCAATTCTCTGTCGCCTACAGAAATTCCCCTTGCCCCCACCTCCAGGATAGATTATATTATCTATATGTCGACTAAAAGAAACCAAGCTCCACACGAAGGACTGTTCCTGAAGATCTTCCAGAATCTGGATAATGCCAGGCACTTCCTGAAAAAACATATGTCTGAAGAACTCCAGAAGCGCTTTGACCTGGATACTCTTCGACTGGAGCCTACAACTTATGTAGATGAGAAGCTCAAGAAGCACTATTCAGACCTGGTTTTCAGCGTACGATTGGTTGGTTATAAAAACCAGTTCGCCAAGATTTACCTGCTCTTTGAGCACAAGAGTTCTCCTGACCCTCTGACTGGGGTGCAGGTACTCAAATACATGGCTCTACAATGGCTGGATCTCCAGGAACAGCACATGCTTGTGGATGGTAAGCTGCCTCCGATTATTCCCATAGTCATCTACCAGGGCCAGGAGGACGACAGAAATATGTGCTCATCTTTTCATTACTTGGTGGAAATGCCTTCTGAGTCCTTCAAGGTCTATATCCCGGACTTTTCCTTTGCCTTTTTCAATGTTCGTGGTATGGATGAGGCCAAGGTTCAGGAAAAGATCCTGCTCAAGTTTTATGTAGAGATAATAAAATATCAGAACGACCCCAGTGTAAAGGAAATTCCTCCAAGGCTGGTACGGGGTCTGATTGAGTCCTTGGGTCACAGAACCGCCTTGGAGTACATAGATATTTTCTTTAGATATCTTGTAAAAAGCACTGGGTATCTGACCCAGGAAGATTATAAAAAGGCTCTGGAACTACTTCCAGAAGGAGGTGAGACTATAATGGAAACTTTAGCTGATCAGTGGAAACAGCAGGGTAGGGAAGAGGCAAGGGAAGCAATATTACTTGAGAAACCTATATGGGAAGAGCGGGCAGAGATTAAGGCTACTCAAGAAATCCTTATAGATGTGGCTGGAGACTGTCACGGCCCTTTACCGAATTCTCTCCAGAATAAAATCAAATCTATAAACTCTATTGATAACCTGCGGACCTTAACTAGAAAGGTCTATAAAACCCAGTCCCTTGATGAGTTTACAGAACTCGTAAACCGAGCAGCACAAAATTAACCTTTCTATCCTGCCAGCCCCCAAGCCACTCTGTCCTTTAGCGGATAGGGTGGCTTTTTTTGTTTCTACATAAACTCTCTGGCTTTCTTCAAAAGGAGAAAGACTATGCCTGACGTATTGATTCAAAAGTATTTTTATCCAGCAGTAGCGGAGTGGCTGGGTGAGAGCAAAGAAACTGTGGAGGAGATGGCAGAGCAGTATACCGATGATCAGATTTTGAGCATCCTTGCCAAGAATGTAATCATTCAGGGGGGTAGTGTCGAAAAATTCCGATAAAGTAAACAAATAGCATAAAACGAAAAGATAATAACAACCAATGCCATCATAAAAACATACGTAGCACTCACGAAGGCTATAAAGGCTGACAACAAATCTCGATATTAAGTGAAACACCGTTAGAAAGGCCGCCAACCAGATCATTGGACGCACGAATCCAATAAGCACACAAATGCTTCAAAATATGAGGGAAGCAATCAGATTTTAAGCAGCCCAGCGGTAGCTGTGGTGGAAGCCGCCTACCCAGGGCACTGCTTCAATCTTCTTGCAGCTATTATCCTGAGATTGATAATCAGCGTTTATGGGAGCCTGGACTGCTGGAGGATAGTCTTGATTATACATGTGCGGTCGAACATTGTTGTAAAAATACATGTACTTATCAAGAAGCCTGTTCATGTGGGTCTCATTTAAGGGCACAATCATGTCCAGAAGATCAATCCGTAAGGTCAGAATGAACCGTTCCACAACGCCGTTTTGCCATGGGCATTTGTAATCGATCCGCTTCACCTGGATTCCCATGTGGGGCAGGGTATAGTGCACCAGAGGCAAAAAGAGCTGATCACGGTCCATGAGCATGATATCCGGAGCCGAGTCATACGGAAATGCTTCTCGTATTTGTTGGGCTATCCACTGGGATGATGGATTGTACGTTGCTGCGGCCCAGATGAGTCGTCTGCTGCCGTGATGAATGATATTTAAGATGTACATCTCGTTTCCTAATATATCGAGCACTTTCTTGAAATCAATAGCACACCATATCCGGGGTTATATCCTTTAATGCCCAGAATGGCGTCCACAATATACTGAGAGGTGGCAGGTCTGCCCCTTTTGGCCTTTTTCGTATCCTTGCGGTGTTTATTCATCCTGGCTATTGACTTTAACCCTTTGATATAGGTGCTGGGCCTGGTCAGTGCTTGAGCCCAGTTGTCCAGGGTTTTGGAGGCGAACTGGTTCCAGTTCACAGCATCAGGCAAAAATCTTCTGAGTAAACCCAGGAACACCTTGCTCAAAAAGGACATCTTGGGTTGAAGCCTAGATGTGGTCCCCTTATTCGTTTTGCCCGGATGTATTCGGTTGCGCATACCAATGATTTCGAGGCGCAAGGCCAGGTTCCTCAGCTTCTCATAGCGAAACTGCCAGAAAGCCAAGAAGTAGCCGCTCATAAACGCCAGAAACAACAATATTGCCAAAATGCCCATCACCATTCTCCCTGATAAGATTCAAAAGTGTGGGCTTTATATGAAAAAATGGCTGTTGTCCAGCTTTAGGGCAGATTATTGTCCATACCGGGATTTAAACCATGTACCAGCACCACATTATAATACCTACCACCCTGGAAAAAGAGTTTGCCGAACAACTAAATGCCAAAAGGATCACCAAGTACAGACAGTGTCTAACTTGGCATGAGGCACATACAGAGGAAGCATACCTTCTTTGTCTGGAGCAGCTAGGATACTTGATTCTGACTGATAAAGAGCAATCCCTTGAGGAAGCCATTGTCAGCGAGATAAGCTGTCTGGAACCAGAAGGTTTCGTAGCCAGCATTGACCCTGATCCGGACAATATCACCTGGGGTGTACTCCCATCTTATCCCAAGCAGATAAGAAAAAGAATCAACAAGGGGGTTTCCACCCTTCGCAAATGCCCTGACCTGGTTGTGGCAGAGGATGAAATAGAAAAGCTTAACCTTGAGCCAATCACCATTATGGGCAGAACATATCCACCGGTGGAAGGCCTGACTGGACTAATTCATGAGCTACAGGCCTGCTATGAACACTATTTTCAGAACACCGGGGCTTTGAAAATGCTCTGGCACAGTTTTACCGGCAAAACTCCCTGGACCGATGCTAATTATGGCATGGTAAAGGAGTGAGCAGTATAAGTATTTAATGAACCTGTCTGGTCACCAGGAGGCGGGCTTAAAAATCTTTGAAGAGTTCTGCAAGATATATGGGTTGGGCAATTGATGTTTCGAATACTGTTTTGGCTTGATGGTTATTGACCCAGAACAAAGCTTGGCCAGTTCATTGTTTTTGCGAAAAGCGGGGAAGGCGAAAAAAGTGTGCTTTGCCGGAAATAGTTTTATTGCCAAACGAACAGCAGGGGCCAGATCCGTGTCGCCACTGACCAAGATGGCTACATCGCATTCATCTTTGATAAATATTTCCTGTAATTTCAAGGCAATTGAAACATCAGTTTCCTTTTCTTCGTATTTGGGAATAGTCTTATTGCAGAATGGACAGTCAATTGCCTTATACTTGAACCTATTTATTTCCACCTTGACTCCGGTATCTTCAAGACAAGCCACTAATGACTTATGCCGCTGCACCATGTCCGGGTCATTTAAATGATAAGCATAAGCTGAAAAATAGTAGATATTTTCCAGTTCAAGCTTGTCAGCTTTCGGTTTGAAATTGTGGATCATTGAGATACAAAGGCTTTTCAGGTCAAGCCACTTGGTAGATGCCTTAAGTTGCTTGCCTGCTTTTCGGACGGAATGATACAAATTAAAGCCGTCCACAAGGTATGTGATTTTCTTGGTGGGCATAAGAATAAAAAAACCCGCCGGATCGCAACCCGACGGGGGCCAAGGTTTGACCCTTGGGGATGATTAGAAATCAATTTAATGTCTTTTCATATGCTTGTCAAGATCTATCTTGTCGGCAAAACTCCCTGGACCGATGCTGTTTATGGCATTGGAAAGGAGTGAATAGGTTCTTGTTAATCTCTGAAAGAATGTATAGTATTTGCAGCAAATGAATACCAAGCCGGTTCGCTGCCCACCAAAGCTTCTGGGCTGTTTTCATCCTGAAATTTCAACAGCATAGATTAAAATCACCTTTTTATTGGAGTCAGTATGCCCAACTGGATCGCACTTTCCCCCTCTCAACATGCAAATAAGCACTACCTTCCCCGCCAGGGCTACTCCTTTGCCGCAGACCAGCAGGCAGTCCCCATCCTCCTCGCAGAATTGTCCAAACTGCTCCCCCACTACCCTCTGGCCTTCATCCAGCAGGAAAACACATACCAGCCAGTAGCCCTGACCGGCCTGGGAGGCGGCCAGAACCTGTATGTAAACCATGACGGCAAATGGCTGGCTACCTATGTCCCAGCCTTCCTACGTTCCCATCCTTTCCGCCTGCTCACTGCTGAGAACAAGCAGCAGGTGCTGTGCATTCAGGAGGACCACCTTGTGGACGATTCCCAGGGACAGCCGCTGTTTGATCAGGAAGGCAATCTGACCAAACCTGTGCAGGACACATTGAATTTCCTCAATGAGTGCGAGAAGAACAGGCGAGTTACCCTGGCTGCCTGTGCTGCCCTGGATAATGGCTTGGGTTTGTGGGTTTGTCTGGGTTTGGGGTCGGACCTAATCAAGTCATTGAGTTGATTGTATAAATTGCCTCTGCAGGGTCTAAAATTGGCCTTAGAATGCCCTTTTTAATAATCAAAAACCAGTTGTAAGCAAATATGCCCAGAGCCAACAGATATTTTTTGCCTGATCATGTGTGGCATATAACCCATAGATGCCATAAAAAGGAATTCCTGCTGAAATTTGCCAAGGACCGATCAACTTGGATTAAATGGTTATTTGAAGCGAAAAAGAGATACGGGCTACAGGTATTGAACTATACGGTTACCTCGAATCATATTCACTTGCTGGTACACGGCCATGAAGACAAAGATGTTATACCCAGGTCCTTACAATTGGTGGCTGGCAGAACCGGCCAGGAATACAATCAAAGAAAAAAGCGGAAAGGTGCTTTCTGGGAAGACAGGTATCACGCTACAGCAGTGGATGTTGATGAGCACCTTGTTCGATGTCTGGTTTACATAGATATGAATATGGTCAGGGCCAGAGTGGTTAAGCATCCCAAAGAGTGGAGCCATGGGGGATACCCTGAAATAGTCAAGCCGCAGCAAAGATACCGGATTATCAGCAGGGATCTTTTGAAAAGACTGCTGGATATAGACGATGATTTATCCAAGGTATACTCTGGATGGGTCCAGGCAGCAGTAGATGAGCGTACTCCCAGGCAACCAGGCTGGACTGAAAGTGTTGCCGTGGGCTGTAAGGTTTTTGTAGAAAAGATCAAGGAATTGCTCGGCGGAAAAGCTTGCGGCCGCAGGGTTCATGAAGTAGGCAAGACCGGATCATATGCACTGAAAGAACCTGTATCGGCTTACAATGATGTTTTTGGGGGTGAAATGGGGCTTCTAAGGTCTGAAAACAGGCTGTTTTGGGACATTTATCCTGATATTTAAGTATGATGGTTAGGTCCGACCCCAAACCAAACCGACCCCAAACCATAAGTGAGATTTCAGTTCCGACTAAGTTGTCCTTGACCAATTTCGGTGGAGACGTCAGCTGAGGACAGCAATGTCTTAGCTCAACTCTGCCATAGGAATTATAGAAAGACACAATGCCTTTATCGACATCCTCAATTATGCTTACATCGTCATTTGCCAGCGCGCTCAAATCTTTTAGCTTATCTTGATCAACAACAATATCAAGATTGATTGGAGGGTTTTGGAAGTCAGAAAAATCCACATCCACAAACACTCTTTCTTCATGAATGTATTGAAAAATAGTGCTACTATTAATGGATAGTTCGAATCTCGTGGTTACAGAAGTACACAGCATAATAAGTATCTGTATAAGCCTTTGTAGATATATCTGCTTTATTGTTGTTTCCATTGTTGTGCTCCTTTAAAGTAGATAAGCCTGTCCTGTCTGAACCATACAGGCCATTTTTTATTAATCAGGGCTTGAAAATAAGGCGAATAAGTACGCAATTGTCCCTGAAAATGTTAGCAGTACATAAACCATTGCCGAGGGCATGGCAGTACTGGCTAAGATGCCGAAAAAAGCTAATTGTCTTGCAACACGCTTAGCGGCCAAAAAGCATAGCTTGATCCAGAAAATAGGACGCAGAAGTGCCTTATGGCCAAACGGAGTACAAGACGTGCGCAAAGCACAGAAGTAGAAACACGTGGATTAAGTAGATACAGCTGTTCCAACAGCTAATAGGGTAGGTAAAATGGCAAGACAAAAACAGTATTTCTCTGCCGGGGAGGCAGGTATAGTAGATTCAATTTTTTAAAGTATACTTGGCTTACCAACCTGTTCGCGGTTACTTCATAAGCATCACCTCCAAAAAAAGATTTTCGAAAAAAGTAGAATTCATCATGTGGTTAGTAGGTTTGCCGGCTGCAGACTACTCTGAGCAAGCTCTAACTACACTATAAATTGGGTCGGGCGGGGTGTCAAGGACTGACCAGGATTTTTTTTTCATTTTTTTGATATTGGCCTCGTATACCGTTGCGGAGTCTGCCTCAGCTTGAAAAAATGTGATCTCATCGATCCCGCTCACGTCCGGCTCTTGGCCATGAAAGTAGGCGTCATGACTTGTAAGCAGGTCCTCGTGTTGACTGCTGCACCAGGCGCCTTGGGACTGCAAACTTCTCGTCTGTAATTTTGAATTTGTGCAGGGAAACTGCGGAAACCCTCCTGGTCCTGCTCCGAATGCTTACTATCGCTTCTGAATACAGAGTAGGAAAGTTTTTTGCTGGCGACAAGTCTGGGGCAGGCTCAGCATTCTTTCTACCCAGCTATCACCGGCTTTACTCTCTGTACCCGGGCTGGGTTTTCGCCAGATCACACATCCTGCTTAGTAGGCCCAACACCTTCGACCATCAGGAAGGCCCAATAATCTTTGTTTAGGCCCTCCAGGGTTCGGACATGCATTCTGGCCATTTCAGAGTAAACAGCATTTCGTTATGGCAGGTTGACGCCCATGACCAGATATTTTCTGGAAGCAAGGAATTTGGGTGAACATCTCTCAAGGAAATATTCAACACCCGGGCAGATGTTAAATTGGATCAGATTTTATACTCCCCGTTGCCTGAGCGGCAAAACAGGTTCTAATATTGTGTCGGGTAAATTAGTGAAAAAAACAATAATGACTTATAATTTACAAAAATAATACATGATGGTTCTGTCTGGCGTTTATGATACTTTAAAAATTGATCTGTAACTCGTGCTGAATCTGCCGCTGTCAAAAAAGTACTTCTTAATTTAATATGTTAATCATATAATTGTGCAGTCAAATAATAGTCAAAACAAAATGTTATGAGATTTATATGTCGTTCATCAGGATGTTGTTGACCTCTTTATTCTCGATGCCCAGGTAGCGCATGGTAGTTGTCGGAGAGGAGTGATTAAATCTCTTGCACAAGATTTCAAATCCAACCCCGTAATGGACCCGCTGGATATAACCAAATGTTTTTCTGAGAGTATGTGTTCCATAATTCCCTGTCAAATTAATTTGTTTGCACCACTTCTTGATAACCTGGTTGGCATAGCTGACTGTTATGGGACTTGACTTATCTCTCTGGCTGCGGAAAAGGTATTCATCCGGGCCCGGCTTATACTCTAAGTAATTTCGTAAGGCCTTATGGGTGCTCTTGTTGATCAGTAAAATGTTTTCCTTCCCTGTCTTTTGTTCAATTACGCGGTGAACGTCTCCAACTTTTAGGTTTTGAATATCCCTGACTTTTAATTGCAGCAGGTCACCGATCCTTAGCCCATTATTGATGCCCATGGTAAATAAAAGGAGGTTTCTTGGTTCGTTTTGCAACAGGTTTTTTATGGCCCTTATGTCCTCAAGTCTCCTGATTGGTTCCACCTTGGTGCTGGTTCCCTTTCTGGGTTGATTCGGCATGACCATCGCAGCCCTCATATTTTGACGTTTTGCAGGTTCAACTTTTTGCCGATGTCAGTATCAAGAAAAGTGTAATTATTGTCAATAAATTTGATGTAATTTTCTTGCTGTGAAGGTGCTTGTGGGGCGATTTTCAATTAACCTGTTGAAATGATATGAAATATGCCAAAATAAATATCTCAATTTTTTGGCCCAAAGTTGAGATCTTTGTGAAAGTGCTTGCCAACCCGATTCAAAAGGAATATTATACCAGTATGAGCACGACAAATATTCACGACAGCACCATCAAGTACTTTTTGTCGGACCGGCTGAATGCCATCAGCTTATTAAAATCCATGCTTCCTGAAAAAATCGTGAAGCAGCTTAATTTTAATAAGATTTATTACGAGAAGGACTCATATCTGCCCAAGAGCCTGCAGGGTTACTATTCCGACCTGGTTGTCAGCGTGCCGACCAAGTGCGGCTTATATGTAGCCAAGGTATTTTTTCTCCTGGAGCACAAGAGCACCTTCAAGAAGAATACCCCGCTGCAGTTTCTGAGGTATATTCTTGAGTTCTGGGAGCAATACCAGAAAAATACCGGTGAAACCAGATTGCCGGTTATTATCCCGATATTGATAGCTCATCCAGAGGAGGGCTGGAAGCCCACCAAGGTGTCAGACCTGGTAGACCTGCCCTCTGATGATTTCAAAATTTTCGTTCCTGATTTTAACTTTTTGTTGTATGATGCGGTAAATGATGACCCGGAAGACTACGATTTTGATGAAACCTTAAAAGCTCTTTTTACCCTCTGGCGGTATTCCGGGTCTCCAGAATTCATGCAAGGGGTCCAAAAAGCCTTTCAATTGATAAAGAAGGTTGATCCCAAGGCGCGCTTACTTGATTTTGTGCAAATGATTTTGCACTACCTGGAGGTAACCAGGGACGAAAAGGAATATATTGATATAAAAAAGATTGCCGAAACCGAGATAGACGAAGGGGAGGAATATATGGGAACCATAGCTGAAATGTTTAGAAGAGAAGGGGATGAGAGGACGGAACAGAGGTTTTTACAAGAAAAACCTATATGGGAGAAGCAAAGTGAACTTAAAGCAACCCAAGAAACCCTTATAGATGTAGCTGGAGACTTCCATGGCCCTTTACCGAATTCTCTCCAGGATAAAATCAAATCTATAGACTCCATCGATAGCCTGCGGACCTTAACCAGGAAGTTTTACAAAACCCAGTCCCTGGAAGAATTCACCGAGCTCGTAAATCGGGCAGCACAATAACGTAAGCGTCCATTTAACCCCATCTTTTTTTCTCCGCCTGATGTGCTAATGGTCTCCCAAATACCAAGGAGGGGCCGTTATGCAAACCAAGTCACAGAAGTACACGCCTGAGGAGCGGGCCGGATTCTGGTCCGCGCATATCAACAAGTGGAGGCAGGGCAGCCTGACCAAGGCCGAATACTGCCGCAGGGCAGAACTGTCCAAGCATGCCTTCTATTACTGGTGCAAAAAGCTTGGGCACACCAATTCCAGGAAAACCCAGGAGGAAAATGCCATCGTGCCGGTGCCCCTGAAGGTTGTCCAGGAGAAAACCCATACGCCTCTGCGCCTGATGGTCAATAGTTACCAAGTGGATATCCCGGGTGATTTCCAGCAGGAAGTACTGGCCAAGCTTGTCCGTACTCTGGAGGAGATCACGTGATCGCGGTAAGTCAGGCCAAGGTGTATCTGGTCACCGGACATACCGACATGCGCAAGGCCATAGACGGGTTGTCCATCATGGTCCAGGCTCAGCTGGAGCATGACCCCTTTTCCGGTCATCTGTTTGTCTTCTGCAACAGGCAGCGAACCATCATCAAGATCCTGTACTGGGACACAAACGGTTTTTGCCTGTGGCAAAAGCGCCTGGAGAAGCAAAGCTTCAAGTGGCCTGCATCAAAGCAGGAAGTTATGGAGCTTGATGCGAGGCAGCTTGTTTGGCTTTTAGACGGTCTGGACCCTGTGCAGGTCAGGGGGCACAAAGAGTTAAAATTTTCCACATTATTTTAGATTTTTTTGCAAAAAAAGCTTGCAATTCCAAATGGTTGTGTGTATATGAATACTCAGTTATGGACATCAACAACTTGCCAGATGATAAGGATGCGCTCAAAGATATCGTTGCTGACTACCACCAGCAACTTATCTACCTGCAGGAGAAACTGAACTTCCTGCAAAAAGCCATCTATGGGTCCAAATCCGATAAAAAACCCAAATGCGGCTCCAAAGAGACCTGGCCCATGATGCCTGGCCTTGTTGAGATGGAAACCGAGGTGGAAACGCCCCAGGAAAAAACCATCACCATACCTGAACATTCCCGTAAGAAACGTGGCCGCAAGCCCATCCCCAAGGATCTTCCCAGAAAGGATATAATCCATGACCTCTCTGGGGAGGAAAAGATATGCCCCTGCGGAGTCGAGCTAAGCCCGATAGGTCAGGAAGTAAGCGAAAAACTGGATTATATCCCTGCCAGGCTGATTGTTAATCGCTACATCCGTCTCAAATACGCCTGCAAAAACTGCGAGGGAGCCGAAGATGATCAGGGTGCAGTCAAAATAGCTCCCATGCCGGAACAGCTGATCCCCCAGGGCATAGTGACTCCAGGTCTTATGGCTCATATCATCACAGCCAAGTTTGTGGACGGCCTACCCTTTTATCGCCAGTGCAAGCAGCTTTTAAGGCTGGGCATTGATATCTCCCGTTCCACCATGGTCTCCTGGGCCATGCATGCGGCCAGGGTCTGCGAGCCTTTCCTGGATCTGTTCAAAAAGGAGATCATGCTCGGATTCCAGGTGGGCATAGACGAGACCCCGGTACAGGTACTTGATGAACCGGGCCGGTCCAACACTTCCAAGTCATATATGTGGGTTTTCCTTGGCGGCCATCCTGAAAATCCCACTGTCCTTTATGATTATCATCCCACGCGAAGCGGTCTGGCCCTGGATTTCCTCCAGGACTATCAAGGTTATATTCAAAGTGACGGCTATGCAGTCTACAACGACCTGGGCGACAAGCCGGGCATATTCCATGTAGGATGCCTGGCCCATGTCCGGCGCAAGTTTATGGATGTGGTCAAACTCTCCAAGAAACAAAAGCACAAGGGCGGAACCGCCCAGGAAATCCTGAACCTTATCGCCAAGCTATATATCCTGGAACAGTCCTTTGAAACCAGAAAGCTAAAGCCCGACCGGATACAGGAAGAACGTCAGGAAAAAAGTATACCCATACTAAACCAGATAAAAACTCTGCTGGACGAAAGAAGTAAAACCACCCCGGACAAAAGCAAACTGGGCACGGCCATAAATTATGCCCTGAACCAGTGGGACAGAGTGGTGCGCTATACACTGGATGGCCGGCTGCGGCCTGACAATAATCTGGTGGAAAACGCCATCAGACCCTTCGCCCTGGGACGCAAGAACTGGCTTTTTGCCGGACATCCCAATGGAGCCAAGGCAGGCGCTATGTACTTCTCCCTGGTGGAGACAGCCAAAAAGAACGGCCTGGAGCCTTACGCATACTTACGCCACCTGTTTGAAAACTTGCCCCTGGCCAAGACCGAGCAGGATCTGAAGGCCCTTATGCCTCAGTACATAGATCCGGAAGTCCTGCCTTCCCCCACTGCCTGCTGATCCCAACCATCATACCCCTGGCCTGCTGCATATCCAGTGGGCCAGGGAATACTACCAACGATACCCGCCCATGGATAGGTGTACCCGTTTGGACGCTTACACAATAACACCAATAAACTTTTCCCATCCATATAAGGTCACACTGTCATGGTGTGACCTTTTTTTGTCCATCCAAATAATCTTCCTGAATCGATTTTTTGCCGATTCCAAAAAAATCTTATTACGTTTTCCATTCCTGATGCTGACGACACAGTTTGGCCGGTGATTGGAACGGCGATGGAAATGTACAGATCGCACTGTATGACCAAACCAACTCAAACTTTTATTTCCAGGATGGTTCAGATACAATCAGCTTTGGCAACACAGGTAAAGCTGATGACGGCGATTACCAGGCACTGGCCGGAGATTGGAACGGTGATGGAGATGTACAGGTCGCACTGTACGACGAAAGCAACTCAACCTTTTGTGTCTTTCCGGCAAGCCTGCGTGAAAAATTTGAGGGCCTGGGGTACTATCGGTTACCAAACCATAAGGAGGACAACCGATGCTACAGCAATCAGCCCCAGCCACCCGGCCAGGCCTTGAAGAAGTCAAGAGACAGTTCGAGCACTGGCGGGAAACCAGACACACACGATCTCCGATTCCCAACCACCTATGGGCCAGTGCAGTCAGCCTTGCTCAGGATTATTCCATCTGCAAAATAGCAAAGGTCTTGCACCTCAATCACAGCCACCTCAAAAAGCGGGTCCTGGCCGAGCAGGCTCAAGAGTCCCTACAGCCAGGTCCTTCCTTTGTTGAATTTGAACTCACGTCATCTTTGCCTTGCACCGAATATCACCTGGAGACCGAAGCTCGAGATGGATCAAAGCTCAAAATGCAGCTTAAAGGTCCAGACCTGCCTAATCCCCTTGAGATCCTCTCGGCTTTCTGGAGCAAAGGGGCATGATTCAGCTCACTCCCCAGATGCGCATCCTTGTAGCTGTGGAGCCTGTTGATTTCAGAAAAGGGATCGACGGGCTGACAAAAATCTGCCGGCAGAGGATCAAATCAGATCCCTTTTCAGGCTGTGTCTTTGTCTTTTGCAACAAAAAGAAAACAGCCATCAAGATAATCACCTACGATGGTCAAGGCTTCTGGCTGTGCCAGAAGCGATTATCCCAAGGCACGTTTCAGTGGTGGCCTGATAAAAGCCAGAGCGGCATTTGTCCTCTGGCAGTCCATGAGCTGCAGCTTTTGATCTGGAACGGCAATCCTCAAAATGCGCAGGTTGCACCACAATGGAGAAAAATTCTCACGGAATTTTAACTTAGGGGCTTGCGTTCCTATCCGTTTTCCTCTATATTCCCTCCCATGCAAACGATACTGAGATACAGGGGCAGGGACATCACAGAAGAAGATGTCCGGTTCATCAGACAGCTCATTTTCGAGCATCCTGGAGACAGCCGGTGGGCCTTGTCCAAAAAGCTCTGCACAGCATGGAACTGGGTCCAGCAAAACGGCCAACTCAAGGACATGGTCTGCAGGGGGCTCATGCTGGCCCTGCACAGACAGGGGCACATAATTCTTCCGCCGGCACAAAAAGTAACTGCCACTGGGTACAATCGCAAAGAACCAGTCTCGGTTCAGGTGGATCAAACCCCACTTACATCTTCACTCAAGGACATCACCCCTCTTGAGTTTCGACAGGTGCGCAAGACACCTTTTGAGAGCCTGTTTTCCAGCCTCCTCAAGGAGCATCATTATCTGGGCTACACCCAGCCTGTGGGCGAGCACCTCAAGTACCTGGTCTTTGCAAACAAGCAGCCCATAGCCTGTCTTTCCTGGTCTTCAGCTCCAAGGCATATCGGCGTCCGGGACAATTTCATCGGCTGGACCCAAAAAGACAGGGAAAAGAATCTCTTTCTTATTGCCTACAACAGCAGGTTCCTCATCCTGCCCTGGATCCAGGTCTCCTGCTTGGCCTCCCATATCCTGGCCCAAATGACCAAGATTGTGCAAAGGGACTGGGAGAGCATCTACAAGCATCCGATATATTACCTGGAAACCTTTGTTGATCAAGAGCGCTTCAAAGGAACCTGTTATTTTGCAGCCAACTGGCTCTATCTCGGGCAGACTACAGGCCGGGGCAAAAACGACCACACAGGCAAAGCAAACCGTTCACTCAAGGCTGTCCTGGGCTATCCCCTGACCCGAGACTTTCGGAAGCGATTGCGGGGGCTCAACCGGTGAAAAAGAAAGTCCAATCCATCGATCTGGACCAAGAGCAGATCGACGCCCTTTTACAGCGCGCATCAAAAAACGAGCTGGAAGAGACAGATCTGGATATCATCAAAGCCTTGGTCCAAGCCATCCAGCTTTTGCATCAGGCTGTGGACGATAAAGCTGCCTCCATCAAGCGTCTCCTGCGCACGATCTTTGGCGCTTCTTCAGAGACAAAAAAGAAACTGTTCCAGGAGGATGACCAGCAAAACAAGGACCAGAAGAGTAGTCAAGATCCTGTACAAAAGCCTCCTGATGAAAAACCACCCAAGGGACACGGCCGAAACGGAAAAGACGACTATACCGGGGCTGCAAAATGCATATACCCTCACCAAACCCTGAAGCCGGGCGATATCTGCCCCTTGTGCGGTCAAGGAAAAGTCTATCCCATAAAACCGAAGTTCCGCATTCGGATTACAGCCACAGCTCCACTTACAGCCAAGATCCATGAGCTTAAGAGCCTTCGCTGTAACTGCTGTCTCGAGGTGTTCACCGCAGATCCTCCAGAAGACATTGGAGAAAAAAAATACGACGAACCTGCCCGGAGCATGATCGCCATCTTGAAGTACGGGAGCGGGTTTCCTTTTCATCGCTTGGAAAAGCTCCAGGAATCTCTGGGCATACCCCTGCCGGCCGCAACACAATGGGATCTGGTCGAACAAACTGGAACACAGCTTCTTCCTGTGTATGATGAACTCATCCGCCAAGCGGCTCAAGGTGAGGTCGTGCATAACGACGACACCAACATGAAAATCCAGCAGCTTATCAAGGAGAACAAGGAAGCCGGGCCGAAAAGAAAAGGCATGTTCACCACCGGGATTGTCTCTGTACTTCAGGGACGCCATATTGCTCTCTTTGCCACCGGCAGACAGCATGCGGGGGAGAATCTGGAGGAGATTCTCAAAAAAAGAGACCACAACCTGCCCCCGCCAATACACATGTGTGATGCCCTGGCCCGAAACATTCCCAAGGGCTTACAGATCATTTTAGCCAATTGCCTGACCCATGGCAGACGCAACTTTGTCGATATCCTGGACAATTTCCCTGATGAGTGCCGGTATGTCATTGAACAGCTGGCTATTGTCTATAAAAATGATGACATGGCCAAAAAGCAGGAGATGTCTGCTCAAGAACGGCTTGTATGGCATCAACAGGAAAGCGCACCGGTTATGAGCGAACTCAAGTCCTGGGCCTGGGCCCAGCTGGAGGAGAAAAAAGTAGAGCCCAATTCAGGATTGGGCAAAGCCCTGGCTTACATGCAAAAACACTGGGATCCTCTGACTCTTTTTTTGAGAGAACCAGGTGCTCCCCTGGACAACAATATCTGCGAACGTGCCCTGAAAAAAGCCATCCAGCACCGGAAGAATTCTTTATTTTACCGCACCCTGCGCGGGGCCAGGATCGGCGATCTGTTCATGAGCTTCATTCATACCTGTCAGCTTAACAAAGTGAACTCCTTTGACTACCTGACCCAGCTTCAGAAAAACATAGAAGAGGCCCTCGCGGCTCCACAAAAATGGATGCCCTGGAACTATCGAGAAAACCTCCCCAACGAATAATCTCCTCCACGCCAAGCCAGCGCAATATCAGCAGACCCTCCTCCTGGACCTTGAGTCATGGAGGAGGTGTCTCAACTTGTGCTGTGATAACCGAAAATTGACCAGCCCCTGAACTGGCCCTCCAAGCAAAGCCTACGCCAGCTGCCGTGAAATTTATCTGCTTACGCACGTCTGCCGAAAGTACACCACCAATTGTAAGGACCTGGGTATAACTGACCGTGTACCAGCAAGTGAATATGGTTCGAGGTGACCGTGTAATTCAATACCTGTAGCCCGTATCTCTTTTTGGCTTCAAATAACCATTTAACCCATGTGCTACGGTCCTTGGCGAACTTCAACAAAAATTCCTTTTTGTGGCATCTATGGGTAATATGCCACACATGATCAGGCAAAAAATATCTGTTGGCTCTGGGCATATTTGCTTACAACTGGTTTTTGAGCATTAAAAAGGGCATTCTAAGGCAAATTTTGGGCTCTGTAAAGGCCATTTATTCAATCAATTTAGAACTTTAATTAGGTCCGACCCCAAACCCCGGTCACATCACCCCTTTTAAAAGCATCACTGTAGTCACCCACCAAACCAGCCCACCGACACCTTCACTCGGCTTTCTGTAAGGCACTGAAATACCACATCCCTTTAGTGTCACTCATTACTGCACATTGGACTGACCCAGCATATACCGACCACCAAAATTGGTGCAAAGCATGATGCATGGCTCAACAAAGCCCTAACACTCGATTTTTTGACCCAGCATATACTCACTCAGCGAATCAGTTTTGAGACGATTTCAGTGGCTTCCTGGAGTGTATCCTTCGTCAGATGTGCATACCTTTGAGTAGTTGATATGTCGGCGTGTCCTAATAGTTTTTGCACCTCGTAGAGACTCCGGCCTGAATTTACCAGGAAGGATGCATACGAATGCCGCAGATCGTGTATCCGCACATCAGGCAGACCAGCCTTAAGCCTGATACGGTCCCAGGTCCCATGCATGTGCTTCATGGGCAGACCTGTATCAGGATTAGGAAACACATAGTCGGAACCATTGCCAGCTCTGCGTTTCAGGATTTTCATAGCTCCCTGGGATAAAGGAATTATCTTGCGGCACTTGGCTTTATTGCGTTCAGGGGGCAGGGTCCAGATATGTTCCTCCATATCCACCTCGGACCAGGGCAGGTGGGCTACTTCAGACTTTCTGGCTCCGGTTAATATCAGGAATTCAATAACGTCTGGCACTACCGGGCTTTTGCAGTTCTTGATCTCAGCCAGGAGCCTCTCCAGTTCATCAATAGACAAAAACCGCTCCTTAGCCCCGTTATCAGTTTAGAAACATTTTTGGTGGGGGCAACTCAAAGGGCAACTCAAAGAACCTGTCCCTTATGTTGCGAGTTCTCGTAACAGGCTGATATGCATGTAAATAAACCGGATTTGGCGGGGTCTTCATATCTTCATGGATACCAGGGGGATATGAAGACATGCAGCATAATGAGAAGAAGGGGACAGTCTCTTCTTGCGTTTTATTTCAGCTTATGCTATCCATTCTTCCAACAGCTCAACCACCAGCCTTAAAGGAGGTAATTCATGCCCCGCATAGCCCGTTTTATCCGTAATGACCGCCAAACCGTCTACCATGTCATATCACGTACTGCCCTGCCCGGCCTGCCCATCAAGGATACTGACAAGGATTATCTGCTGGGGCTTATCAAAAGACTGAGCAGGCTTTACTTTGTTGACGTGCTTGGGTTTGCGGTCATGGGTAACCATTTCCACCTAGTGGCCCGGATGCACCCTGAGGATGAAATTTCCAACTCAGACATCATCAAGAGATGGCAGGACTATTATGGTGACAAGGTCGAGATGCCTACTGACCGGATGGCTGAGGTCAAGAAGAGGCTTTGCAGCCTTGGGGCCTATGTGAAGGACATCAAGCAGAACTTTACCAGGTATTACAACAAAAAGCACAGGCGGAAGGGATTTTTCTGGGGTGGCCGGTTTAAGAGTATGATTGTACAGGAAGGCAGTACTCTGGTGAACCTGCTTGCTTATGTAGACTTAAACCCTATCCGTGCCGGTATTGTTAAGAAACCGGAGAATTACCGCTGGAGTTCACTTGGTTATCATACCCAGACAGGTAATAAAGACGGTCTGCTGGATATTGATTTCGGGCTCAAGGAATGGAACGAGCTGGACCCCAAAGAGATTGTCCGCAAGTACAGGCAGTTCGTCTATGAAACAGGCGCAGTGGATGCGGGCAAAGGCAAGACCATTGAAAAAAAAGTTGTGGAGAAGGCCAGGAAAAAGGGCTACAAGATCTCCCGTGTAGAGCGCTTCAGGTACAGATGCCGGTATTTTACCGATTCCGGGGTTATCGGCGGGAAGGACTTTGTGCAGGAGGTATTTGATCAGGTCAAACACCTGCTGGGGTCCAAGGATGAGCGGAAATTTACGCCCGTAGGCGGGGTGGAGGGTTTGTATTCTATGAAGCGATTGGGAGCTGGATGCGATAGACAAATATAGCCACCCTGGTATGATTAAGGATTGAAAAACATCGGTTAAGGTACAACAATCTGACTTGACCTCTCCGCCAAAGGCGGATAGAATCTTTTTATGGTATTCATAGAAACTCCTACTTTTACTCAAATGATCACCGAATTTATGCACGATGAAGAATACTTGGGACTACAAAATCTCTTATCGGAGAATCCAGAAAGAGGCGATCTCATCAAGGGCGGGGGCGGACTCAGAAAAATCCGCTATGCACTGCAAGGACGGGGGAAAAGCGGAGGCATTAGGGTGATTTACTATTGGATGAAAGATAGAAATCATATTTATTTTCTTGTCGCATATCCAAAAAGCAGAAAAGACACCTTGTCCTCAAAGGAATTGGCTGTCTTACGTAAACTTGTGAAGGAGCTATGATTATGGAACAACAATTATTCGATGATCTGGTAAGCAGTCTTAAAGAAGCTAAAAAAATTTCCCATGGCGAATCTCAGCCTTCACGCCGTTTTGAAGTAAGCTCAACTGATGTCAAATCCCTGCGCGAGAGAGTCGGGCTGTCACAAAGTGAATTTGCCCGGTTGATGCGAGTCAGCGTGAAAACTTTGCAAAACTGGGAACAACATAGACGTAAGCCGTCCGGACCAGCTGCTGCATTACTTACAATAGTATCCAAAGCCCCGGATGTAGCCCTAAAATCTCTGGAATAACACCCATGAAAACGGCCCTTATAACCGGCATTACCGGCCAGAGGAGCCAACTGTGACATTATGTTGCCAGTATCCTGCTATACACAGATTTACCCCGCCTGCTTTTTTCATCCGGTTTTTAAGCTTTAAAAAAAGAAGCCAACAGGTTGATTAGTTGACTTTTAATCAGATATGCCCTGGAAAATGAGCTTCCAATGTTTGGAGTGTGCCGGGGTCTGCAGATCATGGCTCACTATTTTGGATATAAGGTTACTGCCTGCACTGGTCATGCAGGTACAAGGCATGAAGTAAGTATTGATGGGGAAGACACCATGCAATTTGGGGTCGGACCAAGCAGATTGCAATAAATTCAGTAGGTTAATCTAAAAAACAGGCCATTTTTGGCCCTTAAACGTACTTTTTTGGCCTCAAAAATATGCTTTTAAGGTGCGTATAATGATTTAAAGCTCACTGGTTTCACGCTGGTGGGCTTTTTTGTTTGTGCCTGGCGTGGTATCCTGGGCTTCTTCTTTTTTGCCTTTTTCCAAGCCTTGTTCGGTACGTCAGTACAGTGGACAGTACGTCGCTTATCATTTGGAAATTACAAATGACTTGGTATTTTTAGCACTTAACCACTGAACTTCTGCAAGAAATCGGCTGGATCTAATATGCTTATTGATTTATAAGCCTGTACATCAAGAAGGTGTTTATCTCCTGAAATGATGGTCTTTACCTGCCCGGCAAGGGCACAATGAAGAAACATATCGTCAGCAGGATCATCATGCACAACATGCACCCTGGTCAAAGGCTTCACGATTTCAACATAAGGCAGGATTTCCTGGTAAACCAGATACTCGATTTCCAGGCCGGATAATTGAAACTTGGGATAGGTCAAGACTCGGATATACTCGTCAACTATCTCCCGGGTAACATAGGGGATAATATCCCGTTGCTTCCATAAGGAAACAATCCTGCCAGGCAGCCCTTTAAACAAAAGCCCTGAGACCACAACATTGGTATCTACAACAACATCCATTACCTGGATCTGGACCAGTTGATGGCATCCTGAACAGTTTCCGCTCCCAGACCCAGCTTTTCCATCTTGGAGCGGATTGTTTCCAGATCGGCTTCATAAGTCTGCACTGGCTTTAACAGCAGTGCTCCGTCATGGTATTGGACATCCAGATATTTTGTACCTTGCAGCTTGTCCGCATACTTTTTGGGGATGGTGATCTGATTTTTCGAGGTAACTTTGACCAGCATACTATCAGCTCCTCCTGTGTAAGAATTCCTTTTTGTAAGGATATAAGAAAAAAATACCCGCGTCAACTGTATTTTTTTGTAGTTAGTAGTCGGTGGACAGTGAAGGAGGTCGCTTGGGGTCGGACCGAGCAGATTGCAATAAATTCAGTAGTTTAATTCAAAATATGGGCCATTTTTGGCCCTTAAAAGCACTTTTTTGGCCCCAAAAACATGCTTTTAAGGTGCGTGAGGGAGGAGGAATGGAAGAACCGGGACATTATGTTGCCAGTTTACCCTGTTGAACACGGCTGTGCCGTAGACCTTCGGTCTGTTCAACTGGGTTTAGTTATGTTGCCTGTATCCCGCTATACCCCGCCTGTCTTTAGTATTTACGTACCCTGCATACCCCGCCCTTGTGGGGGCACTCTCAAAGGTGGCGTAGACTGGAGTCAAAGTATGGACCAGTGCGGCATTACTTTGATGGACTTGGTAGCATTAAAATGAGGGTACAAGCCGCCTAAATCCGAAGAATCAGAGTTTTTTTGGGGTTTTCTCATTGTAATTTTGCTGATAGTCGCTTTTATTATTTGGCGTATTTTCCTATAGACCCCCAAGAACAGCCCTCACGCCCTCACACAGAGCTTCCAGCCTTTAATCCGACCCTTGGGCTCGTCTTTTTACCTTCAGGGCTTGAGGCTCAACCCTCAAGCGAGATCTTGACCTTGCTCCCGGTAGCCCAGGCGTATTTCTGAAGGCTCCTAAGGCTTGGCATAGTACCACCGGATTCCAGCCTGGCAACAGTAGACTGTGTGGTTCCCATCTTATCTGCCACCTGTTGCTGAGTCATTCCCGCCCGCACTCTGGCCCGGATCAGTTCCCGGACAAACTGGAACTCTTCTTCCATGCGGGCATATTCAAGGGCGTACCCGGGATCACGATCAAGCATCTCCCTGTGTTTTTCTTCTATGCTCTTACCCATTGTCTATCTCCCTGGCTCGCTCAAAGGCGATTTTGAGTTCCTTTTTCGGTAATTTATTTGATTTTTTGACAAAGCACCGCAAGATTACCACCTTACGCCCGGTTGCAGAGATATACAAGCACCTTCCGTGTGATGCTCTGATCTCCCAGATCTTGTCCTGCACATGGCGGATATAAGGCATACCTAAACCGGCAGGACCAAACTCTACGATGAGCTTGGATATCTGAACCGCTTTAGCCCTCACCTGTGGAGGAAGGTTGTCAAACTCTGCTTCCACGGAGTCGTTGAGAAATTCCACAGTCCATTTGCTCATAGATACTGTGTATAGCAAAGCTGCTATAATGTCAACAGGTTGGACCTTAATTCGTTGTTAATAGGATGTAGACCGGTCTTTTCACTCTCACACCCTCAAGAATAGCCCTCACAGCCTTTCACAGAGCTTCCAGCCTTTTATCCGACCCTTACCTCATCTTTTGCTATCTAAGGCCGTTATTTGGCCTTGTGTGGATTCAAAAATTAAGCCTTCTTCGGTTATAAGTCTGAAACAGACTAAAACAAGGAGGTTTAATTATGCCCAAGGTACATCTAAAACAATCTTTCGTTGAGAACTCTGTTGTATCCATTTCCACACCAATTTGCCTATCTCTAAATCCGTCTTTTTCAAGAGCTCTAGCAAAAGCAGGACTTCAAAAAAGCTGACCAGTAGAGCGTAAGTAAACTCCCACTTTATGCTCTTCGTTGATAAAAACTACGCCTGCCTGTTCCAGGGTATATTCCAAAGCCTTCAGAGTACTCATTCTTGGATCGCATTCCTCACTTTCCACCCTGTTGACCGCCCGCAGGGATACTCCTGACTTTTTCGACAGGTCTTTTTGCGACCATCTAAGTAGTCCTCTAGCGGCTCGGATCTGGGCTGGAGTAATCATGGTTCTCTTTTAGTTGTTTGGTATAGATATCTTGTCAAGTATGCCTATGACCATTTAGTGTCAATTGTGACTTTTTTTATGCTTGATTGATCGTTAAAAGTGTCATATAGTGGCCATATTCTTTATTGAGAAAAGGAGGTCACCATGCCCAAAATCCATCTAACCCCCTCATTCGTCTCCAACCCACCCAGGGTCAGGAACAAGGCCAAGGTTGACTATTTTGATTCGGACGTTCCCGGCTTTATTATGGAGGTACGCAGCACTGGCAAGTCCACTTATTACCAGAGATACAGGGACAAGTTCGGTCGCCTCAAACAGGCCAGGATAGCTCCGGTTGATTCCATCACTTTGGAAGAAGCCAGACAAAAAGCCAAGCAGATCAGGTCCCAGACCACAATGGGGTTTGATCCCAGGGATGAAGCCGAGAAAAACCGCAATACACCGACTTTCAAGGAATTCATCCGGGATCAGTACATCCCCTACATCCAGGTGCACAAGAGGTCCTGGGATCAGGACAGTAAAATGCTTGAACTGCGTGTTCTGCCTCTTTGGGGAAATATGAAGATGTCTGAAATAACCAGGGATGATGTGCAGCAGTTCCAGTCCAACTTTTTGCGGGCAGGCTGCAAACCGGGGACGGTGAACCGCTACATGGCCCTGGTCAAATACATATTCAATCTGGCCGAGAAGTGGGATGTGATAGAGAAGACCCCGGCCCGGCATATCTCCAGGCTTGAGGATAATAACTGCAAGGAACGCTATCTGAGCAGCGAGGAAACAAAGAGGCTCCTGGGTGAGCTTAAAAACTGCAAGAGTCAGGTAGTACCGGACATCATCGAGCTGTTGATCCTAACCGGAGCCAGGAAGTCCGAGGTGGTCAATCTGCCATGGCAGGAACTGGATCTTAAGCAGGGTCTGTGGACAATTCCCCCGGAAAGAAACAAGGCCAAGACCAGGAAGACGATACCCCTGTCCCAGGGAGCCCTGAGGATTCTGGAGAAAAGAAAGCATAACGGCTCAGAGTACGTTTTCCCCAACCCCAAAACAGGAGGGCCTATAAAGCATTTCCATAATACATGGGACCGGGTACGCAAGAATGCAGGCATCCCGGATGTACGCATTCATGACCTGCGGCACAACTTTGCAAGTCTATTGGTAAACTCCGGCAGAAGCCTGTACGAGGTGCAAAAGCTGTTGGGTCATTCAAACATATCCACGACACAAAGATATGCGCATTTGACACAAGATACTCTACGAGATGCCACGGAACTGGCTTGGTCCAGCATCCAGAATGGACAGGGTGAGAGTGGTTCAGGGCAAAAAAGCTGATACTCAAACCCGTTGTCTGGTGGGATATAAGGTGGATGAATTTGGCACTTAAGCTTCTGATATAAATGGAAAAGTTTTGACACTGCAGCCTGATGACTGGTGGGATATATGCAGGTGAAAATTTTGCTGATGGGTTTTTGTTCTGGTGGGTTGTGTAAATCCAGGCGGTTAAGGCGGCTTAAGTGAGAGTGACCAGAGCATTTTGGAGGCCTCACCCACCAATAGGTCGGCTGTTAACAGATGTTACCACCTGATAACGACTGATAACGCTGCTTACAGGTCTGAAACTGGGTGTTAATGGTAACATAATCGCAAAAGTATCAAAAAATACAGGTTGGTGACAATATGGGCAAGGAAAAGCTTGTTACACTCCTCGAAATGGCGGAAGAAATTGATGTCAATTACAGAACATTGATTTCTTGTAAGCGAGAATTGTCAGAATTCGTATTCGGCACATCTGAAGGCAGGCTGATGAAGTATGCCCCTGAATATACAGACTTTTTTGTGTTGATTTTTGCACTTAAAGATCAAGGGTACACCGTGGATCAGATCCGCATGATGCTAAACGGTGACATCCCTGATAACATAGATAACAAACTGATTGAGTGGGTAACTATCTGGAAAAATAGGATTAAAGCAGCATATTTGCAGATGGATGGATTAACGGATGGTTGGATGGATGGATTAAGGGATGAAGGGATTAACGGATGATCGGATTAAGGGATTAACGGATGAAGGGATGGATGGATCAGTGGATGGAGGGATGACTGGATTAAGGGATGATTCAATGGATGGAGTATTGGATGACGGGATGGATGGATTAAAGGATGAACCAGGTGAGAAAGGTATTCAAGGTTCTAATCTTTCAGAATCCCAGCTCCTTAAGCTAAAAGACGAACTCCAACAGGAGCTGCAGGCTACCTTGCCCAGCCAAGCTGAACTTGTAGTCCAGGAAAAAAACAAGACCCTGGCCGATGCTCTGGAGGACACCCTTTTAAAGCTTACTGCGGAAATAAACGGCTCCATGGTACAGGTATACAAAGCAATCACCCAGATTCAGCAGGTAATGAAGAATCTGGAGGAAAGGCTGGGGCAGTTGGAAAATGATTTGGGGGCTGATCCAGCTGAAGGGGTTGAGCTGAGCGACCTGGACCTTGAGAAAATGCAGGTCAGCCATCCATCGATCAATATTGCAGATGCTGAGTCAATCCCGGAGGAAGCACAAGAACCTGCGCCCCTGGACGACTATGCTTATGCAGACCTGGAGTTTGTAAGAAACAGCATCCATAACGGCAAGCCGGACAAAGCAGCCGTAACCCAGTGGATCAGATCTGAGAAGGAGAAAGACCCGGGGATAACCTACGTAGAGCTGGCCAAGAGACTGAAGGATGCCAAAATCCCGACTTTAAGCGGCAGGGATGAGTGGACCAGGGCGCTTGTGAGGAACCTGGCAGTTAAGGGTAAAGGGGTGTGAAAAATCCCGATCTGGATGGCTGGGTGAAGCGCTCCAGGTGCGGGGCCCAGGTCAAGATCACCAGGTAGCTGCTCTCAGGCATTCGGGATGAGCAGGCTTATCCGCTCTGCGGTCCGGGTTTGTCAAATGGGGTTGCCCCTGCCTTATTGGCTATCTTCAAACCTTTGTATCCAATTCTTCCTCCTGTGCCCAGTCACTGCTGGATTTGCCTGATCTTCTATTCCTATTGCCCCCGCGATGGCAGAGCCAGGGATGCAATATGCTGGACAAGACGGCAGTGAATCTTCTGAAGGCTACGAAGACCATGCTCCAGAAAAGCAAGAGGTGCCCGACTTCTAAACAGTCAGAATGAATCCGGTTCATTTGACCTCCTTGATAGTCCTTCGACCCGGAGGGCTTATTTTATGCCGGTCTATTCCTGCATGTCTGTCTTGATCTTGAAAGCCAGTATGAACTTTGTGTAAGGTGTGCAGACAAAAAACATTGGAGGCGGTTATGACCAAGCGATCAAAGGCACTTTGCAATAAAGCGTATCTGGTGCCCACCCTGCCTGTTTTCATGGCCATACTGGCTGTTATGCTAAGCACAACCGTGGCCAATGCCCAGAGAGCCCCCGAAGACCTGCTTAACCAGAACACCTACACGGAAGAGTCCTACAGCATCGAGACCTACAACTTTGCGGAAACCGGGGGCAACGCCTATTTCATGCTTCAGGTGAAAAACCCCCGCTACGAGCACTTTCAACTGGAGTTCGATATGTCCCACTCCATAATCTCCATGCTCCCAGCCTCGGAGATAATGCCCGGAAGCAAGGACAAGGCCGCATGGGAACTAATCAAGGATGGTGGGGTTCTGGTGGCCGAGGAGGTCCTGCCCCCGGTTCTCTCGGCTGCGGAGATCATGGACGAGTTCTTTGAGGAGCTTGACCGACGCCGGGATGTGGAAGCAGACAATTTCGAGCTGCGAAACATCCCCCAGGGCGATTCCGTTATGTACTTTGTATGGACCAGTGGAGATGATCCACTGAATGTGTGGTACAGTGCAGAGTATGCCAGAAGCGGCGAGGAAACCATAAGCAGAAGCCGGGGCACTGTGCCCATGTCTGCGGACAGAAAGATCCGCTGATGGGTTCACAACTGCTGCTAAAATCTCCAGCCCGGGTGTTTCATCACGCCCGGGCTCTTTTTGTGGATAGCCAGGTCTTTCGATAAATTGCTCTGTCCATTCTGGACACTGCTTTTGTCCACATAATGTGATTTTGGCCCCGAGATCTGAATAGTGAGGCTGAGAGAGAACGGAAGTCCATAGTGAAGTCTCGCCTCTGATGACCAAAATAGCAAATGAACCACCGGAAATCTCAAACAAAATAGTACCCAGCCGCAGCTCAGCAGTGGTAAGGGTTAAGCCCCGAACCGTACACAACAGAGTGCACAACAGAGTGCACAACAGAGTGCTCAACAGAGTGCACACGAAAGAAGAAAGACAAGAAGGGCAATAATGGACAAGAAAGGCAAGAATGGCAAGAAGGGCAAGAATGATCGTCGTCTCCTGACGGAGACTCGTCCTCACCAGTCGGTGAGGACGTGAGCGTGTCTCTTTTCTTTGCTCTTTGGGGGTCGGACCTAACCATCATACTTAAATATCAGGATAAATGTCCCAAAACAGCCTATTTTCAGACCTTAGAAGCCCCATTTCACCCCCAAAAACATCATTGTAAGCCGATACAGGTTCTTTCAGTGCATATGATCCGGTCTTGTCTACTTCATGAACCCTGCGGCCGCAAGCTTTTCCGCCGAGCAATTCCTTGATCTTTTCTACAAAAACCTTACAGCCCACGGCAACACTTTCAGTCCAGCCTGGTTGCCTGGGAGTACGCTCATCTACTGCTGCCTGGACCCATCCAGAGTATACCTTGGATAAATCATCGTCTATATCCAGCAGTCTTTTCAAAAGATCCCTGCTGATAATTCGGTATCTTTGCTGCGGCTTGACTATTTCAGCGCAACATAAGGGACATTATGTTGCGAGTTTAGTTATGTTGCCAGTATCCCGCTATACCCCGCCTGCCTTTAGTATTTTTTTTAACATACCCTGCATACCCCGCCCTGATTGAATGCCCTAAGGGAAGTTTCGGCTCAACAGAATTAATCCACCCCGCCTCACCAGGTATAGACATATACCCCGCCCTTGAGGCAGTTCCCGGAATGTTCAGTGGTCAGACTCCAGTACTCAGCACTGATCCCTGATTTTTTCTTGACCCCGCCTGAATTCTTTTCATTCATTTTTCTTCTTTCCAAAACTACAACCTCTTGGAGTAACTGCTCCTGGAGGTTGTATGTCCAAAAAACGCTGCAGTGAGCCGGTGTCTTTTTCCCCTTACCAAACGTAACCCCGACCAGAAAGTATTGCTCCAAGCCTGATTGCCAGAGAGCGCGCAAGCGCCGGTGGCAAAGAAAGAAAATGCAGGTGGACCAGGCCTACAGGCTCAATAAAAGGGCTTCAGACCAACGCTGGAGTGCCAGGAACCCTGACTACTGGAATAACTACAGGGAAAACAACCCTGACTATACTCGAAGCAACCGGGAAAAACAGCGATATAGAAACCGGCGCAGGAGGGCCATCGAATCCATTTCCAGCGAAATTGCAAAGCTGGACGCGTTATCAGCTGAAAACAGTGACATATCAGGAACTTACGCCATGATTTCTGTCCAGGATCTGCTGATTGCAAAGATGGACGCGAAAATCGTAAAAATCACAGAAGTATCAATGGGTTGCGCATGATTTGGTCCTGATTGCAAAGGTAGGACTCGATAGCCTCCACTGCCGGGGTGGTGATAGGGAAGTCAAATCTTAATCACTGACACTTATCTCGAGGAGGAAATCATGGCCCAAAGATATTCCAGAGAGGAACTGCAGCGGTTGCGAAACAAGGTTTTGGTCAATGACGTTATTGTCCATATCCTGGATATGCCCTCCAAAGTCAGGGACGGATACTTGCGCTTTCTGTGCCCGCTTTGCTCCGAGTTTTTGACCGCCTGTAATCCCAGAACCAACCTGGCCAGGTGTTTTCGTTGCGAAAGAAATTTCAACCCCATTGACCTGGTCATGGTGGTCAAGGGCTTAAATTTCCGGGAGGCAGTGGAGTTTTTGCAGGACATGGAACAAAGGCTGGGCAGGTAGAGGTTATGCTGGACAGGCAGATCCAGGACTACCTGGAATGGATGAACAATGCCGGGTATGCTCCATGGACAATGGCCCAACACAGCCAAATTCTAAACCGGCTGCTGGACTTTGTGGTGCTAAATAGCATCCCCTGGGAGCGTACCTTTGCCCGGGATACCTTGCAGGCATTTAAGGACCATGTCCAGGTTAAGTATGCCGGGTTTGTCCTGCGCGGATTCATGCGCTACCTGCACCAGAATGGCATAATCTGCTTGCCGCCGGGTGCTTTGCCTGAAGGCAGAGGCAGGAGCAAGCTCCAAAGAGCCCAGCTGCCCAGGCTTTATGAAGAGTATCTGCAATTCTACACCCAAACCCGCCAGGTGGGACATGTTCAGATCTACCGGGTCCGGGGGACTCTATCCGCACTTAATGACTACCTGCAAAACCAGGGCATGGAGCTTAAAGACCTGGATGTCTTACATATGGATGCTTTTCTGGCTGAGAGAAACAGGAAATACGCCCCTGAAACCAGAATACATGAACGATCAGGCCTTAGAGGTTTTTTACGCTACCTGTACCTGGAAAGACAAATCCTGA
>NZ_ACJN02000003.1:978262-1105573 GCF_000174435.1 Desulfonatronospira thiodismutans ASO3-1 | reverse complement strand
TTTGTGCTCCAGGAGAAAAAATACCTTGGCTACATATGAACCGCACTTGGTCGGCACGCTGACAACCAGGTCGGAATAGTAACCCTGCAGGCTCTTGGGCAGATATGAGTCCTTCTCGTAATAAATCTTATTAAAATCAAGCTGTTTCACAATTTTTTCAGGAAGCATGGATTTTAATAAGCTGATGGCATTCAGCCGATCCGACAAAAAGTACTTGATGGTGCTGTCGTGAATATTTGTCGTGCTCATGCTGGTATAATACTCCCTTCAAGGCAGGCTGGCAAGCACTTTCACAAAGATCTCAACTTAGGATCTGTTACGATATAAGTGTTATATTTGTCTTATTGTTCCCACGCTCTGCGTGGGAACATTCCCTGGACGCTCAGCGTCCACAATGACCGCAGGAGCGGTCGGGCTACGCTCTCCCGCCCTGGCGGGACAGAGCGTGGGAGCGATAAACCCCCAGATTATGCAAGCATTATGTAACACTTATTTTATGACAAACCCTTACCAAAAATTGACATTCGGCAAAACCTTCCACAAAAAAAGGGCCGGGGAGGCCCGGCCCTTTTTGGGTAAAAGTTTGTCTGGTTTTGGTTTAGCCCATGAGTTGCATGGCCATCCGGGGCAGGGTGGCGGTTGCGCCCTGGGCACAGGTTATTACTGCGCTGCCTGATTTACGAGCTCGGTAAATTCTTCAAGGGACCGGGTTCTGATCACCTTTCTATTCAGAGCCCTTAAGTTCTCCAGAGATCTGATGGATTTGATCTTTTCGTAGAGTGACCTGGGTAAAGGGCCGTATTGCTCGGTGGCGGCATCTACAAGGGTTTCTTGCGTGGCCTTGAGTTCGGCTTGCCTCTCCCATTTATCCTTTTCCTGCCTGAACTCGTTATACGCCTCTTGCCTTATCTGCTGTGCTGCTGTCTGCATGGCTTCGTCACCTCCCGGCAATCGCCTCGTGTACTCACCAAGCCTTTCAAGGCTTATGGGGCCTTGTACGGCTACGTACTGAACAATTGCCTGTAAATATTGCTTAACCTTATCCTTGTCCGGGATAGTCTCCAATAAATCATATATTTCCTGTAGCTTGGTTTCAAGCTCAGGGTAGTGAATATACTTAAAGAGCAAGTGAAAAATCTCCAAAATGGCGGTCGTCTTAAACTCATCATCCTCCATGGAGGAGATGTCGTGGATCATGTGCTTGAATTCCGGTACAAATGGCCTGAGCACTTCGGATGGCAAGTCGAACAGGTCTGAGAACTTACGGCTGTAATTCCACCTGCCCTTTCCATGGTATATAACCACCGGGATGATCACAGGCAAGTACCCTTGAAGCTGACCTTTTCTTTTTAGATCCATCCATTTCTGCACTTCGTAATTCAGAATCTGAAGCCTGGTCAAAAACTGTGGCGTGCTTTTGTGCTCAAGCAGGATATAGATATTTACATTTTCAGTGTGGCCCTTGATCTGCACTGTGACCATTACATCGGCGTAATACTCCCTGTGCTCCTGGGATACAAATCCGCTCAAATCAACCTGCAGGGTATCCAGATCGAGTAGAGAGCAGATTTCTTCAGGGATATGGTACTTGATAAAAGCCTTTACAAACTCCGGGTCCTTGAAAAAATCTTTGAAGCACGCATTATGTGGATTGGGTATTTCGAATGACATAGAAGGACCTTACACCTGTCTTGGGTCGTATGCAAGAGGTTGGGCATACACAGGTAAAGACGACTATACGCTATGCTCACCTGGCGGATGAGACCTTGGCGGAAGCGGTAAACACAGTGCCTTTGAGGAATGTAGCTTAAGGTAAGGAATTGCTGGGCCACCTTGGGGGATGCTCTCAGGGTAGCACTGGGCACAGGTTATTACTGTGCTGCCCTGTTTACGAGCTCAGTAAATTCTTCGAGGGACTGGGTTCTGATCACCTTCCTGTTAAGCGCCCTCAAGTTTTCCAGAGATTGGATTGATTTGATTTTCTCGTGGAGCATACCGGGTAGAGGGCCATATACTTCTGTGGCGACATCTATAAGGTTTTCTTGAGAATTCTCCACTTTGGCTTGCTTCTGCCAATAAGGCTTTCTTGTTTGTTCAACCCGTTCCTCTATTTCTCGTGCGGCTACACCTATCATTTCCTCACCCCCTGAAAAACGTTTGGTATGCTCAAGCAATCTTTTCTCTGGAATAGCACCAGAAGCCATAACGTATCTGACAATAATGAACAGGTAATCAGTCAGCTTATCGTTATCGGGCAATTTCTCCAAAAGGTCATAAATTTCATGGATTTTAGTATCCAGCTCAGGATAATATATGTATTTCAAGAGCAGATGGAATATCTCCATTATGGTGGTCGTCTTGAATGAAGCTTCATCCATCTGCCCGATATCGTGCAAAATATGCCGGAACTGGGGAATGAAATCCTTGAAATGCTCAGATGGCAGCTGAAAAAGGTCCTCAAACTGAACACTGAAATTCCACCCCTTATAGCCATTATAAATAACCACCGGAACAATGATTGGCAAGTACTGGTCGAGTTTACCATCCACTAAAAGCCGCATCCATTTCTGCACCTGGTAATTCAGGGTCTGCAGTATGGTGAACCTGTACGGTTTGCTTTTGTGCTCAAACAGGAAATACAGTTCCAGCTCATGAATCCTGTCCTTGAAATAAACCTTGGCTACCACGTCTGAATAAAATTCTTTAAATTCCTCAGACAGATAACCCTCCATATCAATCTCAATGATTGTCAGGTCCAGGTGCTTTTTGACTTCCTCAGGAAGATAGTACTGGATGAAGTCCCGGACAAAATCCTCTCGGCTGAAGAAACTCTTAAAACAGAGGTCGTGTGCATTTGGAATCTTCTTGCTCATAGGGGTTCACCCTATCTGAAAGGAGAAAGGCAGGCAAGATGTTTTTTCATCCACACTCAAACACAGCACGAACATATAAGCACTGCCCCCAAAAAGCCAACTTTTGACTAAAAGTTGATATTCGACAAGACATCCTTAAAATATGCAATAAAGACAGCATCCTAAACTACACTACTCTCACATCTACTTCAAGAGCAGAAAAAGCGTAAAGGCCATCTCGGTAGAACACGCTAATCGCATGGTGAAAAACTGGTGCAGGCAGATTAACCTGAGAGGTGACTACGGGACCCATACGCTGCGTAAGACATTCGGGTATATCCAGAGGGTGCATTATGGTGTCGGCTACGAGCTGCTGTGCAAGAGGTTCAATCACAGCAGTCCCTCGGTTACAATGCGGTATTTGGGGATAGAAGAGAGCGAGGTTAATGATATCTTGATGAATGAAATCTGATTGACAGAGAAATACTTATTGCCCTTGTTCCTTGCGGCTGGGATTCTCCAGAATCCCTTTTCCATATCCAGCTCCTCCAAGCGCATTCCAACAACCTCGGATTTTCTTGCACCAGTCAGAAGAAGCATGCGGATAATATCCGCCACTATTGTACTGCGGCAGTTATCCAGGGCATCGAGTACCCGGTAGAGTTCTTCGTCTGTCAGGTATCTCTCGCGTCTGTCGGGGTCGCTTAGCTCTCTGGCGTTGCGGGTAGGGGCCTTGTCAATCACCTGCCAGCGTTCGGCCAGGTTGAAAAGGCGCATCATGCGCAGCTCGTAACTCTTCAGGGGGGAGATATGTCAATTTGCCTGTCTGCCAGGCGGGTAATGCCTTGCTTGGTCTCTTTATTCTTCAAAACCGTGTGTGCGGAGCACCTGTGTGAAGCCTGAAGGCTTCCCGTGCCAGAGAAGATTTTTTTGGCACCCCAGTTGAATGCCCTGCGGGCTAGCTCATTGAGCTATTCAACGGGGCAGGCTGGCAACTTCGTTGCACACGGGCGGCTCTGCCGCTCACGGTTGAAGAGGGGTGCCTGTCCTGAAGGCGGTTTTTGCCTGACAGGGTGCCTGGGTTCTTTGTTCTTAAGCCGTGTGTGCGGAGCACCTGCCTGCCCGGTATAATTCCGAAGGACAGCGAAAGCGTATTATACCCGGGTGTGAAGCCTGCAGGCTTCCCGTGCCGGAGAAGATTTTTTTTTGGCACGGGCAACTTCGTTGCACACCCCGGTGAAACCCGCTGCGCTGACCCAGCACTCACTTTTTCATTTGATTGTTTGTGATGAAACCGAAATTATTAAAGTGAGTGCTGGGCAGGCGGGCGGCTTTGCCGCTAACGGCTGAGGAGTACGCCTCGGGCCTATTCCCGGTGGTTATTGCTTGCACCCCTTGAATGGTTACCGCAGCTCGATCATGTTCTGGTCCTGGTCCCAGCTACGTTTGTATGTCTTGGCGTAGGGCAGGTACTGCTGGTAGACGAATTCCTTGAAGGTAGGAACAGCGCGCTGTTTTTCATATTCAGCCGCGGGGTCGAAGCCTATTGCAGCCCGGCTTTGAAAGCACAAAAAAAGGGCCGGGGAGGCCCGGCCCTTTTGGGGTAAGAGGTTTGTCTGGTTTAGCCCATGAGCTGTATGGCCATCCGGGGCAGGGTGTTGGCCTGGGCCAGCATGGCGGTTACGCCCTGGGCACAGGTTTTTACTGTACTGCCCGGTTCACGAGCTCGGTAAACTCGTCAAGGGACTGAGTCCTGATCACCTTTCTGTTCAGAGCTCTTAAGTTCTCCAGAGATTTGATGGATTTGATTTTCTCGTGGAGCATACCGGGTAGAGGTCCGTATTGCTCGGTGGCGGCATCTATGAGGGTTTCTTGGGTAGCTTCAAGCTTTGCGTGCTTTTCCCATTTCGGTTTTTCTTGATAAGCAGTATCATATCCTCTCTCATACCCTTTCTTTTCCAACATATCTGCTATGGTTTCCATATTTATACCTCCGCTTGATTCTTGCTGGATTATCTCATTGATGACCTATTATTCTTCGCTACCCCTCGTGAAGTATAGGTATTGGGCCAGTGCTATGAGAAAATCCCTGGGCTCCATCTCCGGGTAGGCTTGACGGAGCATTCTATAAACTTCCCTGACTATTTCAAAGAAATTTGGCCTGTGTGCATATTTCCATAACATGAACAAGGACTTTAGCTCAACCTCCAGGTCGTAAACATTTAGATCTTCCTGGATACAATCAAAGAGCAGGTACTCAAAGTCGGGCAGATAGGCCTTGAAAGGCTCACCAGGGATATCCACTACATCACTCAGCCTGGCTTTCTTCCAGCTTCCCTCGGCATGGGTGACGACCAGAGGAATTATTAAGGGCAGCTTAACGTGCTTGTGCTGTTTTCGGTAATGGGTCCATATCTCCACAATATAGCGTAGTAGCTGCAAAGGCAAGTCCGGATCAGAAAAACTCTTATGCTCGAAAAGGAAATACACCTTCACTGACTCGTCTGAATCTATCAGGGGGATGGTGACCAGGAGGTCTGAGTAGTAGCCTTTCAGTTGTTTTTGAACAAAGGTGTCCTTTTCATAGACCATTTGCTTAAGGTCCAGGCGGTTCAGAATATTTGCAGGCAGAAAATTCCCCAGAAGATTCAGGGCGTTTTTTCTGTCTGCAAATACATTCTTGAATATCTTGTCGTGAGCTTGCTTAATTTTAGACATGATTTCGTTTGATAATACAGCTCAAGATGCCTGGCAAGAACAATCTGGAAATGCCTACTTTTGTGTTAAAGTTGATATTAGACAAAACCTTCCTAAAATCTACTATAAAAACAGGCAAGGGGACTGTCCCCAGTCACTTATATTGGGCATTTGGGAGCGCTTATTGGGAGTCTCGAACATGCTCAAACCTGAGGATAGGTTTCTAATATTTAGCATAGTGCTTGTTTAGTAGAGTGGATAATAAGTGAGGAGAAATACGAAAATTTGTTCTGGTTAACTTTTGGACTGCTTCCTTGAGATTTAGCATGTTCTTGGTAGCCGCCATATCTAAGATTCCAAGGAGCCCAGCTACTCTTAATGACCTTTCAGAAGCTACACTACGAGCAGATTTTTCATCTAAAAGTATCAAATCTGCTGAAAGATCCTGAGCTAAACGTATCTGTTTAGCGCTTTGCATGTGGCATGGGGACTGGCTCTTCCGGGACCCACTTGTCCCAAAAAATGAGATGTTTTAAGCACAAAATGATGCTCAAGTGGGTCCCGGAGTGCCTGTCCCCTGCTTTCCTTAAAAGAGCTAAACAGATACAGCTAAACAAATAGCTTCTCTCTCACCGGGATGCAAACGAAATAAGTAAGGGTCTGAAAGAATGTTTGCTGTATGTATATTTAGCCACGCAGGATATTCTTTTGTCCATCTTCGCAGGTTTAAGGGAGCATTTTCATCTCGTAGTTCCTCATAGACTGCATTTGGTATATGTACCTCTCCAAAAAGACTTGGCAACACCTCAATTTGGTTGATCAAATACAAATAACAAATCGGGGAAGTGTTAGAGACGATTTTCAAAGCTAAACCACTTTTTCAAGATTTTTTATATCCTGCTCTAAATCTTCCTCGGTATAATATAGATACACCTTGTTCTTCTTTAAAAATTCTTCAAGCTCCCACCTGGAAGAAATATTCAGTATCTTTTGAATTTCATATTCTGTTATTATTCCGTCATTATATGCTGCCAGTGCAAAAGACTCTAAAACTCTGCCGGGGATATCTTCCCATCTGTCTTGCACCTTCTTTGCTACATCATCAGGTATAGGAATTGTATATTCCATATATCCTCCCTAAACGAATGGTTTTGAGCTTAAATTTTGACCTAAAGGAAACCCTTGGGACTGTCCAGATCCTTGAAGATCTTCAGGAACATTCCTTCATGTGGGGCTTGCTCTTATTTAGTCGTCATGCTGGTAATATAGGATATATGGGGACTGGGGGCAAGGGGCAATTCTGTAGGGACGCGCCGGTTACTTGAATGTCGGCACAGAGCGCTTTTTTCATTCTCAGCCGCCGGGTCGAAGCCTATTTCAGCCCGGTTTTGAAAGCACAAAAAAAGGGCCGGGGAGGCCCGGCCCTTTTGGGGTAGAGGTTTATCTGGTTCAGGTCTAACCCATGAGCTGCATAGCCATCTGCGGCAGGGTGTTGGCCTGAGCCAGCATGGCGGTTGCGCCCTGGGAGAGGACCTGGTTTCTGGTGAACTGGGTCATTTCGTGAGCCACGTCCACGTCGGAGATGCGTGATTCCGCGGCCTGCAGGTTTTCAGCCTGGATCTGCAGGTTGCTCACGGTGTTATCCAGGCGGTTCTGGTAGGCACCGAGATCGGCGCGGATGCGGTCCTTGATCTCAATGGCCGCGTCTATCTCCTCCAGGGCGTTTTGAGCGTAGAGAGTAGGCTTGACTTCATTTATATGATTGTCAAACTCTTCTGCATCCTCCTGCAGGTTTGGATCCACCAGCGTGGCGCTGGGGTTGTTTATTTCAATGTCACCATCTAAGCGATCGGAAGCCTGTAGCTCAGCCCAAGTTTCACCAGATTCAATGTTGCTGTCCTGTAGTACTATTACTCCCTCATCTTCATCAAAGTAAGCATCGTCTATATGGTCGTCGACACTTATCTGTTCTGCCAGAGCACGCATGATATCTTCATAGTCATCTCCGTCCTGGACTGTGTACTCATATCTTTCAAGGTTGTCGACACTACCTGATCCTACATCCAAGGCATACACAGCTCCTTCCCAGAGGGGACCGTCGGTAATCTCTACAGTGTTCTCTCCAGATTCTCCACTATCAACTGTGTAAGTTACTTCATCTGATGACAGTTCATATACAGCAATGTCGCTGGTGGCAGCACCCTGGATTGTCATTTCATCGTCGTCTGAGTCATAGCTGGCTGTATAGGTCTCAGATTCATTGATTGCGTCAACAAGGCCTTCAATAACGTCCTCATCAGTATCACCACTTTCTGTAGTGTAAGTAAAGGACTCACCATTGATATTGATATGGAATGTTTCATTGCCGGATGCATCTGGATTTATTTCATTAGTCAGATTTTCAATGGTACGTTCTTCGTATACCAGGCTTTGGGAATGGTAGAAATCTATAGCATTAGAAACATTCTCACCCTCGATTGTTATTTGTCCATCCTCACTAGAACTGTAGGAGGCTTCAAGATCAGTCTCATCGTTTATTTGCTGGGTCAGGGCTCGCATCACATCCTCAAGGGTATCGCCCTCCCGGGCTACGTAGTCTATGTTAAGGTTTTCATCGAGTCCTGCTCCATCAGCACCGCTTTCAATCTCCAGCCGGTACAACATGCCCTCTTGCGGTTCAGGACCCTCAATTGTTAAATTGGTGTCTTCACCATCATGACTAATCTCTAATGCAGTATCGCCGCTACCTTCTTCCAGTTCGTAAACACCAACCTGGCCAGCGCCGTAGACCACCAGGTCGCCATTTTCCACCCGGGCATCATAGTCGTCGGACTGATTGATTTCATATGCAAGACCTTCCAGTACGTTGCTTGCACTGTCGCCACTGGCAGCCTCATACTCAAAGACCTGGCCGTCAACAGTTGCGTGGTATGTTATACCTCCTGAAACTTCTCCTGCCAAGGCATCACCCAGACCTTCCACGACACGTTCTTTACCTTCCAGGAACCTTACGGCACTGGAAATGTTTTCATCGATACTCTGCCAGTCTATGTCGTCGGAATTTTCATACTCGCCAATGGCCTGGTCCAGCTGGCTTATGGCATTTTCGATACCGTCCTGAAGCTGTTGGAATTCCTCGGTCACCTTCTCATCCTCGTAGGCAGTGAGCAGGTCATCGCGCATTCCTTCCAGGGAGTGGCGGATGCTGTCCAGGTTATCCATGAACTGGTCAGGGTTGTCGGGCTCTTCACGGTTGATCTGGTCGTTTAACTGAGTCAGGCTGTTTTTGTTATCTGCCAGCCTGTCCTCCATGTTGGTCTGCAGATAGGTGTTTTCGATGTTGAGTCCCCGGGCGGTGGCATCACCCATGTCCACATAGTAGAAGTCCTCTCCGTCATTATTGCGGGGGCCGAAGTGGACCTTCAGGGAATTGTCTCCGGAGAGATTGCCATTAATCAGCTTTTGCTGGTTGAACTCGGTCTGGTTGGCGATGCGGTTGATCTCAGCCTTCATCTGCTGAAACTCGCCATCGATGACGTCTCTTTGTTCCTGGGTGTAGGTGCCGGTGGCGGCCTGCTCGGCAAGCTCTTTCATACGGATGAGCTTGTTGTCGATGACCTCAAGAGAGCCGTCCGCGGTCTGAATGGCGGAGATGCCGTCATTGGCGTTACGCACGCCCTGGTTCATGGCGGCGATGTCCGCGCGCATGAGCTCGCGAACAGCCAGGCCGGCTGCGTCGTCGGCTGCGGTGTCCACGCGAAGACCCGAGGAGAGCCTGCGGGTAGAGGTTGCCAGGTCGCCGTAATGACTTTCCAGATTGCGCTGGGCATTCATGGCCATTGGGTTGTGATTGATTGTCAGTGACATAACTTTTCCTCCTTGAATTTTGGTTTACAATGGCTTCCTTGCCACTGTTTGGGATTTGACTCTTTTATCGACTGGGGTGGGAAATACTTTAGGAATAATTTGGGATTGGGGGATTTAGGAATTTAGGAATTGAGGAATTGAGGAATTGGGGGATTGGGGAATTTAGGGATTGGGGGGATTGGAGAATTGGGGATTGGGGAATTGGGGGGATTTAGGAATTTAGGAATTTAGGGATTTGGGAATTGGGGGGATTTTGTTGTTGATGTGTTGGGCAGGGAGGGGTAGTAGGCAAAAAAACATAGGAGGATCAGGATGGGATACAAGTATTTTGAGGAACTGCCTTGCTGGCAGGTTGCCAGGGAGTTGTGCCAGGAGGTGCAGCAGATTATTCATCAGGAGAGATTCAGAAGGGACTTCAGCCTCAAGGATCAGATATCCAGGTCTTCGGGCTCCATCATGGATAATATTGCCGAGGGCTTTGATGACGGGAGCTCCAGGGAGTTTGTCAGGTTCCTGGGGTATTCACAGAGATCTTGTGGGGAGGTACAGTCCCAGTTGTACAGGGCCTGGGATTGCCAGTATCTGAACAGGGATCAGTTTTCCAGGGTGTACCATCTGGCCGGGGAATGCCGGAAACAGATCAAGGGGTTCAGGAGGTATTTAAGGGAGAATTCGTTTTGATTTAGGGGGTTGGGGGATTTGGGGATTTGGGGATTTAGGGATTTAGGGATTGGGGGATTGGGGAATTGGGGAATTGGGGAATTTAGGGATTGGGGGTGTGGGGCATAGGGCATGGGGCATGGGGCCCAGGTGAAACCCCTGTCTACGACAGGGAGCCCTTTGGGCTGTTTCACGGGGCAGGCATGGGGCATGGGGAAGAGGGCATAGGGCATGGGGCATGGAGCGTAGAGCAGGGGGAAAGAGGGGGAAACATCCGAAATAAGGAAGGGATCGGTTACAACCACCCCCGGCCCCTCCTTGGTTAAGGAGGGGAGCTACACCGTGACCTGGATTTAATGAGGGGGTGGAAGTTTAATCACGATCCAGATGGAGTGTTTGACAGATGCATGCGACAGAGTGTTGCCGTGCCTCGATGTGCTCCCCTCCTTGGCTAAGGAGGGGAGTTACACCGTGACCTGGATTTAATGAGGGGGTGGAAGTTTAATCACGATCCAGATGGAGTGTTTGACAGATACATGCGACAGAGTGTTGCCGTGCCTCGATGTGCTCCCCTCCTTGGTTAAGGAGGGGAGCTACACCGTGACCTGGATTTAATGAGGGGGTGGAAGTTTAATCACGATCCAGATGGAGTGTTTGACAGATGCATGCGACAGAGTGTTGCCGTGCCTCGATGTGCTCCCCTCCTTGGTTAAGGAGGGGCTGGGGGTGGTTCGATAATCAGCCACCTTCCTTTCCCGGCCCTTCCCAGGCTAAGGAGGGGAGTTTACGCCGTGCACGTAAGCCTATTCAGGGGGCAGGATGTCAGAAAAAGTTACCAACATGTTGGTTTGAAATGTACTAAGCACCTGATCAAGCAACCTCCAAACGAATTGCCCTGTCGTCCAGGGTGCTTGCTGCAAATTCAAGTGCCTGCCTTATGTCTTCTGTCTCCAACTCAGGGTATTCTTTCAGGACATCCTGCCAGTCAGGGTAAAGTGCCGCCGCCTCCACCACCCTGCGGACAGTAAGGCGCATGTTCCTGATGCAGGGCTGGCCGTTCATAAGTTCCGGGTCTATTGTAATTCTGTCGAATTTTTTCATGAGTCGGACTCCTTTAACAGGAAGATGTCTGGTTGCTGTTTGGTTCAACTGGGGGCTTTCCTCCAATTATGCATGCTGCTGAATACAGGTGAGAGAGTTGGAAATTTGGTGTTTGGGATTTGGAATTTGTTTGGGGCCTTGGTGCTTGGCAGCGTTAGAATGCAAGTTACTTCCCTGATTCACGCAACAGGATGTCATGGGTCCCAATAGCCCTGAATACCACCAAATCCCCCTCGACATGAAAAGTGAATCTGTACTTCATAGTTACGGAACCTTCCCATCGGTTTTTGGTTCCCTGAATTTTTTTAATGCGAAGCGAAGGATGATCCATGTCTTCAAGGAAAAGGGCGAGCTTGGTACGAAAGCTTTTTTTAATTTCAGCGGGCAATCCTTGGTACTGTTTTTTGAAGGTGTTGCTGAAGCGATAAGCACTTACTCTTCGAGCCACTTCAAACCCTCTTCTGCACTATAGAAGGTCTGCGATACCTGATTGTTATCGACCTCCTCATCTACTTTGACTTCTGTGACCTGCCAATCCGGGGTCCAGTACCAGGACTGGGAAGGATCAATCAATTTCCGGGGCTTCATGATTGCCTTGCCAGACTCCAAATCGATTTCTATGTAGTCCCCGGGACCGATGTTAAGGGATTGCATTATATTCTTGGGAATCTTGATCTGTCCCCGGGCATTGATTTTCATGGTGGCAGACATTTTGGACATCCTCCCTTGTTTGCAGTGTATATTTTGATCAGTATCTCCGGGAAGTTTTTAAAGTGTGAGCGCCAACCTGAATATGTCTTAATTATGCCGGTTTGAAATTGTTTATATCTTATTCTTGTATCTTCTTCTGAAAGAGAAAAGAAAAAATATTTTTTATTTTGTCTTCTTTTCTGTCCTTCTTTTTCTTCCTCTTCTTCTGTCTTGCCGTTACTGCCTTCTTTGCCTGTCTGAGGCAAAGGAGGGTAAGTTCTTGGGTCGCAAACAAAGCCAACAAGTTGTCTGCCTGCACTGTGGCGAAGCCTTTTGTCCTGACTATCGAAACAGGGGCAAGCAAAAATACTGCTCCAAAGTGCCTTGTCGGGCAGCCAGTAAGAAAGCCAGTCAAAAGGCCTGGCTGGATAAGCCTGAAAACAGGGATTATTTCCGGGGACCGGCCCATGTGGACAGGGTCCGGAACTGGAGAAAGCAAAATCCCGGATATGCCAGGCGCAAGACCACTGCTCCCAGGAAAACGTTACAAGATCACTGCCTCCAAAAAAGCGTTGAAAATCAACGTGTTGAGGAAACGTTACAAGATCACTGGATCACGCAACCATCTGTTATTATAGGACTAATCTCCTCCTTATGCGGGAGTGCGTTACAAGATGACATCGTCAGGGCCGCCCGGCAGATGTACACCCTGGGCTGTGACGTCATCAACAACCCCAAAGGAGGATTTCATGTACCAAAAGTATCCGATTCATCCCCAGAGACTGCGCAAGGTTCCCAGACAGTTCAGCTGGGTGGACCACAGGCTGGTTCGTGACGGTCATATTGAGAGGTTAAGCCATGCTGCAGCAGCCTTGTACCTGTTCCTGGTGACCGTGGGCGATCAGCAGGGGCTTAGCTACTACTCCGACCCCATTGTCATGCAGCGCCTGGGCATGGATGAAGTCACTTTGCAGCAGGCGCGCTTCAATCTGATCCAGGCTGACCTCATTGCCTGGAAGAAACCGCTTTATCAGGTTCTATCCATCCAGGTCCCACCCGTAAATCAGGCCAGGACAGCACAGGCCGGGCCTGTGCACTTCTCAGACGTTCTCAAAAAACTTGCCGGGGGTAACACATGATTGATTATGAGCTTTATGCCAGAATAAAGCACTACCATGAACAAAAAGGACTTACCCCGGCCCAGATAGCAAAAGAACTGCAGCTGGATCCGCGTACAGTGGGCAAATGGCTCGAAGCAAAGCAGTTTCATCAAAGAAAGTCAGTAACAAGACCAAGCAAGCTTGATCCCTTCAAGGATACCATCGTCAGGATGCTGGAGGAGCACCCCTACACAGCCGTCCAGGTTTTGCGCAGCATCAAGGAGCAGGGCTATACAGGAGGCTCCTCCATTCTCAAGGAATACATAAGCAAAGTCAGGCCCAAAAGGTCCAGGGCCTTTTTAAGTCTGGCCTTTGCCCCAGGAGAGTGCGCCCAGGTTGACTGGGGAAATCACGGCTCCATCCAGGTGGGAGACAGCAGGCGCAATCTCAGCTTCTTTGTCATGGTCCTTTGCTACAGCAGGATGATGTATCTTGAGTTCACTGTCTCCCAAAGCATGGAGCACTTCCTGGCCTGTCATCAAAACGCCTTTGACGCATTCGGGGCGGTCCCCAGAAAAATCATGGTGGACAACCTGAAATGTGCAGTGCTCAAGCACCCCCTTTGGCCAAAACCGGTTCTAACCCCAAATATCTTGACTTTGCAAGGCACTGGGGTTTTGAGATCAGTGCCTGCGGAGTCAGAAAGCCCCATGAAAAAGGCCGGGTGGAGAATGCCATAGGTTATGTCAAAAAGAACTTGCTGGCCGGCCTTGAACTGCCGGATTACCGGGCCATCAACCATTACGCCCGCCACTGGTGCAGGGCAACAGCCAATGTGCGTATCCATGCCCAGACCGGCAAGAAGCCGGTGGACATGCTTGAAGAAGAAAGAGAGCACCTTTTGCCCCTGCCTGTTAACACCTATGATATCGGAGTCTTAACCCAGGTCCGGGCCTCGTCGCAGTTCCGGATCACCCTGGAGTCCAACCGCTATTCCGTGCCAGCCAGGTACGCAGGCAAACGCCTGACCTTGAAGACTTATCCTGATCGCTTATGCATCTATGACGGCAACAATCTTGTGGCCAGGCATGTCCGCAGCTTTGATAAAAAAAGGGACATTGAAGACCCCGATCATGTCCAGGAGCTTATTGCCCAGCGCCGGGCAGCCAGGGATCAGCAATTGTTTTCCCGGTTCCTGGCTTTGTCCCCAAGAGCAAAGGATTACTTTTTTGAGTTGGAGAAAAAGCACTTGAACATCAAACACCATGTCCAGAAGATTGTAGCCTTAAGCGAAATCTATGGCTCTGAAGCCGTGTCCAGGGCCATGGACGACGCATTCACCTACAGTGCCTTCTCCTGTGAGTATGTAGCCAACATCCTGGAGCAAAGAGCCAGGACCATGCCCGCACCAGGAGCCCTGCATCTGACCAGGCGAGAGGATCTGCTGGATATTGAAGTCAAAGACCCTGATCTAAGTATTTACGACAAACCCAAGGAGAAAAACCCATGACCAACAAACACCAAAGTGAGGTGCACAGGCTGGAAGAAAATCTCCAGCTGCTCAAGCTAACCTGTATAAAAGAGCAGTACAGGCCGGCGGCTGACAAGGCTGCCAGGCAGAACTGGGATCATCTGGGCTATCTGGCCAGGCTGGTCCAGGCAGAAGCAGATGCCAGGCATGATCGCTCCATCCAACGCCGTATCAGGATGGCCCGTTTCCCAGGCATAAAAACCATGGAGAACTTCGACTGGACATGGCCGACCAAGATCAACCGCCCGGCCATCCAAAACCTCTTTCGCCTTGGATTTATGAAGGACAAGGCCAACATAATAATCCTCGGAGGAGTAGGCCTGGGCAAATCACACATAGCCACAGCCCTGGGTTACAGTGCATGCCTGGAAAAGCATTCTGTGCTGTTTGCCACCACCATAGATGTCATAAACACCCTCTCGGCCGCACAGGCTGCACACAAGCTCAAAATAGAGCTCAAGAAATATGTAAGTCCTGAACTGCTCATTCTGGATGAGCTTGGCTACCTGCCCATAGACAAGCAAGGTGCAGACCTGCTCTTCCAGGTCATAAGCCAGCGCTACGAACAAAAATCAACCATCCTGACCACCAACAGAGCCTTCAAGAAATGGCCCGAGGTGTTCAACAACGACAGCACCCTGACCTCAGCCATGTTGGACAGACTTCTGCACCATGCCGAAACTATCCTCATTGAAGGCAAAAGCTATCGGATGAAAGACCAGGTTCAGGAACAATAGCTCCGCATAGGCAACCGCCGGCATCAACCTTTATGTCTGGAGCTGGCGGTTGCTCCAAAACAACATTTTTAAACCGGCGTTTTATGGCATCTTCAAGCCGGCGCTAACATAAAGCATACAAATAAGAATTATTGTCTGGCAAGGGGGGCTTGTTGTCAAGAGATTATAAAAGAAATTGGGGGATTGGGGAAAGTATGGGGGTATGGGAGTGTGGGAGTGTGGGAGTATGGGAGTAGGGGAGTATGGGAGTGTGGGAGTATGGGAGTAGGGGAGTATGGGAGTGGGGGAGTGTGGGGCATGGGGCATGGGGCATGGGGGAAGAGGGTATGGGAGTATGAGAGTGTGGGCGTATGGGAGTGTGGGGCTGGGGAGTTTGCAATTTCCTGATTGATTTAAGTCCCAGGATAACCGGGTTCTGGACTACAGATCATCCGCCTCAAGTCCATCCAGACTGTCCAGCCTGGACATGAACACGGTCAGTTCTTCCTGCATGAGTTGAAAAGCTTTATCCATTTTTCGGGCCACAACCTTTTCCCGCTCCCAGTCCAGCTCAAAGCCGTAGGAATGTCTGAAACGGTGCCTGAACCCCCGGAAGTCATCAAGGCAGGCGTAGAGTTCATCAGAGATTACTCGTGGCCTGTATCCGGTAATTTCCAGCCTCATGCGCCTGAGCAGATCTTTATGCCAGCTGCCCGTGCCCAGATCGTTTTCAAAAAAAGCCGCCACGGATCGAAAAATATTTTCGCAGCCATTGTAAAAGCTGTGCAGAAGGTAACCTACAACGATTTTGTCGTAATTGCCCATTTCATCGTCTTTTAAGTCCAGTTTGGGAGCAAAGGACTTAAATTCGTTGTAGACCTTTTCGAGCTTGCTTAACTCGTCCTGGATATCAGCTTTCAGCAGGGCTGTTGCCGCTTTCATAGATCAGCTTTCCTCTTTGTTTGATCTTCCGGGTAAACACGGGGTCATCCCGGTCACAGTAAAGGTCAATGTTTTCGCCTGTCCGGGTCTCCAGGTCTCTCCACAGTTTCCAGAAATCATCAGGGGTTACTGCCTCCACGTACAGATCAATATCCGAATCCCTTCTGCAACTCCCGGTATGAACCGAGCCAAAGACATAAGCGCACGAAACTCCGTGCTTTCGAAAGACGGAACTAAGACCCTGGAGTTTTTCTTCTTTGAGTTTCGCCTCAGATGCGGCCCTCCGGGCCAGGTCTTTTTTGCGGCGAATCAATAAGAAAAAATCGCGGACATTGGAAAAACTTTCAGTGTAGACCATAAACATGTTGAGGGAGACATATTGGGGACAGTCCTGAAGCCGCTTATACAACGGTCTGCTATGCTGCGAAACGCCTTACTTCGAGTTCAATTCCTGAATCAACGGAGTCCAGGAGACAATCAAGATATTCCATTACCGGATCTTGAATCAAAAATTCGTAGCAAGATTGGCATTGCTCAACCGGCATATCTTTCACAACAATAATTTTGTGCTGGTCCAGCTTAAAGGGCAGGTCGCTACGGATACTATCCATGCGACCACCGCATACATGGCATTTCATTTTTTGTCCTTGTGAGTCCGGTAGTGAGTTACTCCTGAAATCCTGTCATAAAGAACAAGAAACTTAGACAGGATTAACAGGCTTAACAGGATAAGCAATCAGCGGCCCCGGTGAAATCAGCTGCGCTGTCCTTCGGAATTTCACAGGGCAAGCCGGAAGCTGCAGATTGCATTTTTTTCTTTATCCATCTCTTAATCCTGTTAATCCTGTCAAATAACTCTTTTCTTTATTGGGTTGCGGGCAAAGCCCGCGTTAGAGTCTCCTGGCTTTGACGCAGCTTTTAATGAATTCAATGGGGTTTTCCGGTAAGTTATGCATCTATAAAAATATACTATCTAGATTATCTCATGACAAGCAGTATTTTATGGGTAAGCACTTTGGGGGAAATGCATAGGGTCTAACCTTTGAGGGGGGGCTGGAACCATGCTGGGTTGTCTGTCTGGCAGGCGGGAAAAGCTTTTATGGTGATCATTATTCTTCAAAACCGTGTGTGCGAAGCACCTGTGTGAAGCCTGCAGGCTTCCCGTGCCAGAGAAGATTTTTTTGGCACGGGAGGTTTGAGAACCTCACACGGGCGGCTCTGCCGCTCACGGTTGAAGAGGGGTGCTTGTCCTGAAGGCGTTTTTTGCCTGACAGAGTGCCTGAGTTCTTTATGCTTTTAAACCGTGTGTGCGGAGCACCTGTGTGAAGCCTGTAGGCTTCCCGTGCCGGAGAAGATCTTTTTGGCACGGGCAACTTCGTTGCACACCCCGGTGAAACCCGCTGCGCGGAGACAAAAGTCTGTTTCACGGGGCGAGCGGGCGGCTTTGCCGCTAACGGCTGGGGAGTACGCCTTAAGGCTTCTCTCGGTGGTGATTACTGGCACCCCCTGAATGGTTACAGCTCGCTCCTGCAGCGCTTGGGGCAAAAACGCAAGACTATGCATATTTATATACCGGGGTTTCTATCACCCGATGTGGGGTCTTTTCATCCCGGATCATGGAATGAATACGCTCCACAGTTTCCGGTGTAAAGAATTCTTCCCAGAACAAATATGTTAGGCATAGCCTTCATTTTTCATTTCTTGCACAAGGTCTTGTACGGTTTTATCTTTGAAAATTTCTTTGCGTAATTCACAATAATTTCCATAACCTTTTTCGTAGTCTAAAATGAATTGTAATGCTCCATTGGGACCCAGTTTTTTTAAAAGTACATCCCAACCAATACTTCTAATTTCTTTTGGAGTGAGCTGTGTTGCTTCTATCATAACTTAAAAATCTCCCTATAAATAAAATCAATGGAATCATAGCAAGCTATTTTTAAATTCATTGTCTTTTTTAGCTGCTTGATCAATTTGTCATCACAAGTAATAAAATAATCGACATTGGCATATTCAGCGCATGCAATATGCAGGGCATCCATGCTCATAATTCCATTTTTTTCAAGCGTTATGGATCTGGTCACAATTTTTTCATCATATTCTATGTAATCCGTAGCATAGCTTAATAAACTGGATACCTTGATCTTATTTTCCAATTTCGGGTTTTTGCTGTTTTCAAATTCCAAAGCAAATGAATTTACCAGGTGAGCTTTACCAGTTGAGACATAGCCCAACAAAATGATTAAAATGTTAGTTTCAAGTTTAATCCTTTCATTACTTTGATCGTCAAATGATCTATAAAATAAGCATAAATCAAGATATAATTTCATATAGTGAGTAAGTAAAGCAGGAGGCAGGTACCCCAGCCCTTTTTTTGATGTAAGAAAACAGGTTTAAAAAACAAGGCCTGAGAGAGTCAGTCCCCGTGCCGCATGCAAAGTGCTAAACAGATACCTCTCCATGAATCTGCAAACAAAATACAAATAATAAATATTATCTGGCAAGGGGGGCTTGTTGTCAAGAGATTATAAAAGAAATTGGGGGATTGGGGAATTTAGGAATTCAGGGAGTTAGGGATTGGGGGATTCAAGGCATGGGGCATGGGGCATGGGGCATGGGGGCATAGGGCATGGGGCATAGGGCATGGGGGAAGAAGGCATGGGGCATAGAGCATAGAGCAGGGGGCATGGGGCCCCGGTGAAACCCCTGTCTACGACAGGTGGCCCTTTGGGCTCCCGGTGAAATCCGCTGACGCTCGTACTGCTGTACATTTCACAGGATAAATGATTCACGGGGCAGGCATGGGGCGGGGGAGGTTTGGGGGCTGCACATCCCAGTGAAACCAGCTGCGCTGACCCGGCACTTACTTTTCCATTTGTTTGCTTGTGATGAAACAGAAATTATTAAAGTGAGTGCTGGGTGTTTTATGGCGCTCATGGCTGGACCGGGAGGTCCGAGATTGACTCAGACATAAGTGACAGCTATATTCGAATGCACAAAAGAATAAGTTATAAAGGGAGGGATTCTTTGATGAGTGAGTTGAAACTTAAAGCAGAGCACCCGGAAAAAGCCAGTGAAATTTTATTTGATGCCCTGACCATGGAAAAATCGAGGTTGCAGTACAGCCTTGAATTGAGCCGAAAACGTCTGGCAGAATTTGAGAAAAAATACAATGTGTCATCTTTGGATTTTTTGGAAAACTGGTCTGCTGAAGACCTTGAAGGGCAGGACATGGAGTATGTGAAGTGGGCAGGAGAATACAGGCTGGCCTCTTCTTTGTTGCAAAGAATTGATATCTTGAATGGAATAACTCATGCAAATACATGATTATTTAGTTTTCATCCGGAAACGGTTCTTTTTCCCTTTGGCGGCGTCAATCTGCACAATTATTCGTCAACGTATTAAGATACGCCTCCTCATAATTGCTTGATTTCCTTGCCAAAAGAAAAAACTCCTCGTTTCCGGAAAGAAAACCATCAGTTTCAGCATCCGGAAATAAAGAATTTCCGGATGGAAACTATTTACATGAGGTTCGAAGCGCCATTGAGCGAATGGACCTTTATGGATTCGCTGATGTAATTGATATCCAGGAGGAATTGAGAGCGGGAAAGCAGGCTGTAATTCAGGCCAGCGTTGTCTTGGTGGACGGCAGTTCTTTACATGTCAGAGAGTACATTGATGCAGCATATGGCATCAAAAAAGTGAGCTATGGGTATCATTATCAGGACAGGCATGGAAAATTAGTTTTTCGGTATGATAACGCCCGTCACAAACCTGCCTTAAAATCCAAAGAGCATAAGCATTTGAGTGATAATTCAATAGTTGAGGCTGCAGCTCCTTCAATTTCCGAGCTTGTGGAAGAGGTAGTCAGTTTTTTGTAGGTTATATTACTTTTATGGGGCGGTTTCAAAACCGTTTGTGTGCGGAGCACTTGCTTGCCCGGTATAATTCCGAAGGACAGCGATGGATCTGGTCAAAATTCTTGAGTCACTCCAACCTTTGGACCGGCATCAGGCGGCCCTGGTTTCCAGCCTGCCCACGCGCTCAACAAGATCCTGGACAACAACCTTGTCGCTCAGGGCCTTGTTCAGGTCTCCTCTTACCTCAGCCACTTCCCTGGTCAAATTGTCGATTCGCGTGTTGATGTGATCAATTCTCTCGGTGTTCTTCTGGATCTCGGTCTTTAGCTCCGCCCTGGTTTCATCAATGCGGGTGGTAAGTTCTGCTCTGGTTTCGTCGATGCGTCTGTTGGTTTCATCGATTCTCTCGGTGTTTTTCTGGATCTCGGTCTTTAGCTCCGCCCTGGTTTCGTCGATGCGCCTGTTGGTTTCGTCGATTCTTTCTGTGTTTTTCTGGATCTCGGTCTTTAGCTCGGCTCTGGTTTCATCAATGCGGGTGGTAAGTTCTGCTCTGGTTTCGTCGATTCTTTCTGTGTTTTTCTGGATCTCTGCCTTGAGCTCGGCTCTGGTGTCATCGATACGCCTGCCCTGATCCACCAGGTGGGCCTTCATCTCGTCCAGCCTCTTGTTGGTCATGTCCAGAGTAGTTTTTATGTTTTTGTAGTCCTCCCTGATGCTGTTCAGCTCAGGGAGCATCCATTCCTTCATGGCTGAGAGCATTGCTTCCTTGGCGTCCATGAGATCCTCCTGCTGGTTTGTTTAAGGCTATTAAGCCGCAATGCTATGTTTTTGTCAAGGAGGTATTCAGGGATTGGAGAATTTAGGAATTTAGGGATTGGGGAATTGGGGGATTTAGGGATTGGGGGATTGGGGCATAGGGCATGGGGCATGGGGGGAAGAGGGCATAGGGCATGGGGCATGGGGGAAGAAGGCATGGGGCATGGGGGAAGAAGGCATGGGGCATGGGGCATGGGGCATGGCGCATGGGGAAGAAAGTATGGGAGTGGAAGAGGATGCATAGGGCATGGGGCATGGGGGAGGAAGAAAAGATGAATGATGAAAAGTGAATAAGGGCGAGAAGGAGGGGGGATTTTTTGGCATGGGAGGCCTGGGGGCCTTACATTCCAGTGAGACCCTGCTTCGCGGGGCATATCGTACATTTCATCATGCCGGGGGTGTGAAAGGCGGGCAGGGCCCGTTCAAGGCTGGGGGAAAGTGATTTTCGGTTCTTTATCAGTATCAGCCTGTTTTTGAGAGTTGCTGTGGCATGGACATTGCTATCTGTGCAGGGTAGTTGTGAACTTCAAACAGGAGAGAATGCATGAGCGCTTCAGGAAATAATGGTTTAAATGCTTACGCCGAAGCCCTGAAGAAAAAGGATTTTGCCCGGGCGGAAAAGATTGCCCGCAAGCTTCTGAAGAAAAATCCGGGGGACGGCCGGATGCTCAAGTACCTGGGCACGGTCCAGGCCATACAGGGGAAAAACGCCGAGGCCCTGCCCCGCCTGGAGCAGGCGGCCGGGCTGCTGCCCGGTGATGCGGAACTGCTCAAGAACCTGGCTCAGAACCTGGAGGCCATGGGCCGGGATGAAGAAGCCGCCCGGAGGTACCTGCAGATGCTGGACATCAGCCCGGACAGCCCATCCATTCATGTGCGGCTGGCTGCCATATTCGGACGGGCAAAGAATCTGCACCAGGCCAGGGATCACGCCCGCCGGGCCTCTGAGCTGGACCCGCACAACTGGGACGCCCTGATGAAACTGGCCCGGGCCCACCACGAACTGGAGGAACCGCAAAAGGCCAAGCGCCTGTATCAGAAAGTTCTGACTATGAACCCGGAGCACCCTCCGGCCTACAGCAGCCTGGGCAGCGTCTGCAGGGAACTGAACAATCCGGAAGAGGCCCGGGAACATCTGCAGAGGGCCCTGGAACTGGAGCCGGATTCGGCCCTGCATCACACACGCATGGGCAGCGTCTGCAAGGACCTCAAACTCTATGAAGAGGCCAGGGATCACTACCTGAGGGCCCTGGAGATTGATCCGCATTTTGAGCACGCCCATTCCCGCCTGGGCAATGCGTACAAACATCTGGGTCAAATAAGTGACGCCCTGAAGTCTTACCGCAGGGCCCTGGAACTTGATCCTGATTCGGTCCAGGCCCACTACGGCCTGTCCGAGCTGACCACTTTCGACGATCCGGACGATCCGGCCATAAAGCGTCTGCAGGCAAGGTTCATGGACAGCGAAACAGATCCGCACGACAGGGCACTGGCCGGATTTGCCCTGGGCAAGGCCATGCTGGATCAAAAACGCCTGTCCGAGGCATTTGACTGCTATGACCAGGCCAACAGGATCATGTATCCGCTGCGCGAGGGCGGCCCGGACTGGGATATAAGGCCGGCGAGGTATCAGAGGCTTTTTTCCGGAGAATTCATGGCGCGGGCCGGTGATTTCGGCCTGCAAGAGACGCCGCAGGTGTTTGTGGTGGGCTTTTCCCGCAGCGGCAAGAGCTTAGTGGAGTCCCTGATAGCCTGTCACCCCGATATTGAGCCCTGGGGAGAGGATCAGAAGTTCCACCGTTTCTGCCGGGGCAAGGGTAAAAATTACCTGCAAAAACTCACACCGGAAAAAAGTCGCCAGGAGGCCCGCAATTATATACGTGAACACCAGTTCCCCCCTGGCAGAGGCAGATGCGTGACCACTCTGCCGGGCAATATTACTGTCCTTGGCTACCTGGGGCTTTATTTTCCGGCGACGCCCATTATCTTTGTCCAGCGTGATCTCAAGGACCTGGGCGTATCCTGTTATTTCAAGCATTACGCCCGGGGCAACAGGTACGCTTTCGACCTGGAACACCTGGGACGGGAAATCAGGCTGTACCGGGAACTCATCAAGCACTGGACACAGGTGCTGCCCAATCCCATGCTCATGCTGAGCTACGAGGAGCTGACCCGCAATCCTGATGGGATGTGCTCCATGCTTTACAGCTTTCTGGGGCTGGAGTGGAAGAAAGAGTATTTCAAGGTTCTCAAGGAAAGAAGCAGCCACGTACTGGACCTGGGCCCGGCCCACTCCCTGGACCTGGCCATGCCCATAAGAAAGGATTTTGTGGGTTTCTCCGAGCCTTTTCGGGACAGGCTGGGGCCGTTGCTGCAGGGATACAGAAATGCTTTGCAGGATACCCGTTATGACCAGCCGGCGGGAAAAGTGCTGGCCGCAGGCAAAGCTGCAGGCAGGAAAAAAATGGCCATGGCTTGAGCCTCTGGCTACTTCTGGGGATTTGGGGGATTGGGGCATAGGGCATGGGGCATGGGGCATGGGGGAAGAGGGCATAGGGCATGGGGCATGGAGAAAAGAGGGATGGGGCATGGGGCATAGAGCATAGAGCATAGAGCATGGGGCATGGGGGAAGAAGGCAGGGGGCATGGGGTATGGGGCATGGAGGAAAGAGGATTGGGGGATTCTAAATCAAGGGTCAGAGGTCAGAAGTCGGAAGTCAGAGATCAGAAATCAGTAGACGTTGGGGATTTAGCGACTTTAGTGGCTTATTCCTGAAATCCTGTCAGAAAAAACAAGAAACTTAGACAGGATTAACAGGATTGACAGGATAAGCAATCAGCGGCCGGAAGCCGCAGATTACATTAGCCATCCGGCACTCACTTTCTTCCGGCATTCATGAGTACCGGACAGTACTCAGTAAAGCTTCCGGCCCATAGGGTCTACGCCCCGGTGGGATTACTCCGAAAAAGTGAGTGCCGGAGTGATTACCTTTTGGCCTGGCTTCCGGCCAGGACAAAAATGGTTTTCTCTTAATCAATCTCTTAATCTATGCCTGCCACGCGTCTTTGGCGTGGTTAATCCTGTCAAATAGCTCTTTTCTTTATTGGGTTGCGGGCGTAGCCCGCTTTGGCAAGAGAGCGAGGGAGTTACTTGGTAAGTGGGAGATGGTGTGACGGAGCAATGATGAATCAACATAAAGGGCTTGTCCTTAATTATTTAAAAATGACCTTAACTTCTCAGAAGAACAAGGCGTTATAATGAGAACAAATTGGTGGTAGTGGGGCTGAATAGAGCTTGACAATCTGTCCTTACCTACCTACTTAGGCTTAAAGAAAGTTACCATTTTAATTGGATGGTTATATAAAAAACAGGTGTCAGCCCCGGGGCTATCGTTGACACATATTAATCCGAGGAAATGTACCATGAAAGTTGCTGAGTTGGCCTCTGAAGCGCTACAACTCGACCCGCATGATAGAGCTTTGCTCGCAGAGGCGATATGGGAGAGTCTGGAAGATCCATTCGTATCCGGAAGAGAATTATCGGATGTGGAATCAATCCATCTTGCCATTCGGCGGGATGAAGAAATTGAGCGAGGCGAGGTTAAGCCTTTATCTCATTCGGAACTAATGAGCAGGCTTCACAGGAATGAGGGTTGAATATCATCCTGCTATTGAACAAGAGATTCAGGAAATAGTTGACTACTACAATAAAGTTGTAGACGGCCTCGGCACCGAGTTCCTGAAGGAATTCGATAAGCAAGTAGCCAAAATTGTGGACATGCCTTATCGCTGGAATGCAGTAGAGAAAGGTATTCGACGGTCACTCATGCGACGATTTCCTTATGTGATCTACTTTCGGGTGGTTAGTAAAGACCTGCTCCGTATAACAGTAGTCAAGCATCAGCGTCGGCATCCCAGGTTAGGAGTTGGTAGAAAATAATGTCGAACAAGGCGCTTCAACTGACACTGGGGACTGTCCCGCTCACGGATGGGCTGATGTCAAAGCTCAGCCGGGGATTTACCTTGCGGGCACGTCGTATGAATGGGAGTAGACTTCAATGCCAAGTTTTTTGGCCAGTTCCATGGCGCTGGGGTCAACCATAGGGGAAATAACCATCCTGCGGGTAGCTTTGCGGTTGTGATGCTTTTCATAGAAGGTCGCCTTACGATCAAAAAAGTGTACATCAGCTTTGCTGATGGAAGACTTGATTTCGCATAGTATCAAGGTCTGGTTGAAAATTATAACGTCCAGCTCCACCTGGTCCGGCCTGCCGAAGACCTCGCCTGCATCATCGTACTCTGTCACATTAAGGACCTTCACCCCGAATGATTCCTCCAGGATGGCTTTCAGAGCATTACGGAAAGACTGTTCCTTGTGAGGCCCCCACTGGCAACTGATACTGCTGTCATGCTTGTCCAGATGTTTTTTTATATCGGCAAGCATTTGGTATATCACCTTTTGATTTTCCTCCCACTTGCGGTTATGCTGTTCCCATTTACGCTCAGATTCGGCTCTGGATTCAGCCCGTCTACGCTCTGACTCGGGGATGTCCATTTCTTACTCCATTTAAGCATTTCTTAATCTGTCTCTTTAAATTTAGGAAATCAGCGGGCAAAAAGCAAGCTTGGGGTTCATGGATACGCCTGCAAAAAAATCCTTGAGAGATTATGATTGACAGAGAAATGTATGCAACTATAATTAGTTGCAAGGTAAGCACTATGACGAGACAAGCCAAGTTGATCAAAAAGCTGCAGGATCCAAAGGCAGCCTGGACCTGGGATGAGTTGTGCGCTTTACTTCGCGGACTTGGCTACCAAAAGCTGGAAGGTTCAGGCTCAAGGGTAAAGTTTGATAATGGCAATCCCGGCAATCTGATCAACCTGCATCGACCTCACCCGGACAATCAGGTCAAAGCTTATGTTATCCGACGCATCAGGGAAAAACTCCAATCCGGAGGCAAATTATGAAACTAATGCAATACAGAGGATATTACGGGAGCATCGAAGCCAGTGTCGAAGATGCCGTTCTGCATGGTAAACTGGAGTTCATCAACGCTCTGGTTACTTACGAAGGTGAAACAGTAAAAGAAATCAGAAGAGCGTTTGAAGATGCGGTGGATGACTACTTAGCCTACTGCAGCGAACGCGGTTACGAACCGGAAATTCCATGCAAAGGGGCATTTAATGTGCGGGTGGGTCATAAAACCCATCTCAAGGCAGCCCTGGCGGCCCGGGAAAAGGGCATCAGTCTCAACGAGTTCGTGCGGCGGAGCATCGAAGGCAGTGTGGGGTGAGTCTGTTTTTCAGGACCTTGGGTGCTGAGCACCTGCCTGCCCGATAGAATTCCGCAGGACAGCAAAGCGTATTTTAGTCGGGTGTACGCCTGCAGGCTTCCTGTGCCGGAGAAGATTTTTTGGCACCCCAGTTGAATGCCCTGCGGGCTAGCTCATTGAGCTATTCAACGGGGCAGGCTGGCAACTTCGTTGCACATCCCAGTGAAACCAGCTACGCTGACCCAGCACTCACTTTTTCATTTGATTGCTTGTGATGAAACCGAAATTATTAAAGTGAGTGCTGGGCAGGCGGGCGGACAAGGCCCGCTCACGGTTGGGGTTGGTTTTTTACATTAGTCCCACCCCGAAGATCACGGCTATGATGGCCGCAAGCTGGGCAAATAGAAGACCGGTGGTCCAGCGGAGGATTTTCTGGTTGCCGAAAGCGATTTCTTTACTGGTGTCTGCCCGCAGCTTCTCGATTTCCCGGATAAGTTCTGTTCGGACCTTCTCGATTTCTTTTGACAAATCTGCGCGGACCTGCTCGATTTCTTTCTGCAGACGCAGTTCGGACTCACGCACCCCGCTGGCGGTGGCCAGGTCCTTTAGCTCCGGATAGCGGTCTTCCAGGCGCTCGAAGGCCCCGGCGATAATCCGTGCCCTGGCCCGTTCATCCTCCGCTGCCAGGAGGCTGTCGTAAAGGTCGATAACCGAGGCCGGCTGAGTCATCCTAGATCTCCTTCTGGGTTGAAATTCAGGGTGGCTGTTTAAGATATTAAGCCGCAATACTATGTTTTTGTCAAGGAGGTATTCAGTGAGACTTGTTTCGGGGCTTAAAGCTCGCAAGGGTAAAAAGGTGGTCCGCCACGTCGGACATTGACAAGCCTTCTCATGGAAGGATTGGGGAATTGGGGGATTGAGGATTCAGCATAAAGACTAACAGCTAAATGATTGAACTGAAATTGAAGATACCTGCAATATCAACAGGCATGCTGCAAAATGCAACCAGGAAGGAATGGAGTGCCCAGTGGCCGGGTTTAACCCAGCTGCTGCCGCATCTGGAATATTGACTGCTGCATGCCCTCGTAGCGGCCGAGCATTTCCTCTGTCCGGGCAAAACGGTTTCGCAGGTGGCGCTCATAACTCGAAAGCCTGCTCTGCTCGGATTCGATGCTTCGCTCCAGGCTCTGGATGGTGCTTTCGTAACCCCGTTCCATGATTTTGAAGGTGCCGCTCTCGGGGTCGGTCATTTCCCGGACCGCATCCGAGAGTTCTCCGGCCTTGCCCTGCTTGAGGCGGACATTGCCCTGGTATTCACCGTCTGATAGATTGTCCACCCGAATGACCAGCCCCCGCGAGTCACCTGACCTGGAGCTGATGGTCATTTCCTGGTTGTCGAAGCGGGCTTCTTCACCGTCAATATAAGCGTTCGTAATCTCTCCATTTTCCATGGTATAGCTTACATCGTACAGCCCGGGCCTGGTGGTGCCTTCGATCTGGGAGGCAAAGCGGAAATCAGAGGTGTCTGTGGATGGTTCGTTGTCCGCGCTGAATATCTCGGCCACGGCCTGGGGGTCTTCGTCCAGGACTTCATCCAGGCGGGATTCGTCAAGGCGCAAAAGCCCGTAGTCCTCTTCCTCTTCGTCGGTCACAGTACTGATGCCGATGCTGCCCAGGTTGGGAAAGGGGTCGTCATCACGGTCAAAGCCGACTCCGGCTGAGGCCAGGACGTCCCTGATGCGGTCCTGGACCATGCGCACCCCGTAGTTGCCGGTGAGAAGGGAGGTCTGGGGACCGGCCATGTCATCATCCTCGGCTTCCTCGTCCTCCTCGATCCTGGAGACCCCCTGCATCATGGCCAGGACATTATTGACGCTGTCCACGAATTCCTGCACCTGCTCCTTGATGGCCTCGTGGTCATCGGAAACTGTTATCTGGGTCTCGCCTGTTTCATAAAGGTTCAGGGTCACGCCTTCGATAACATCGTCCACGGAGTTGGAATCGCGTTCTATCCAGCGCTCTTCAGTGACCTCTCCGTCTTCGTCAACTTCATCCCGGGGCCAGCCGTCCACCTTGATCTTTGAGTTCTGGGCCTCCTGGCTGGTATCGAAATCGTCTGCTTTAAAGCCATCCAGGTCCGTTTCTTCATCTTTTATCTCTACCTTGTAGTCAGCCCCCTGATCCATGCCCTTCAGCTGCAGAAAATATTCGTTGCCGTCGTTGATCAGGGTAGCCCGGACCCCGGGGTTGTCCGGGTCCTCGTTTATGAGTTCCACCAGGCCCTGCAGGGTGGTGCCCTCCGGAACCTCCAGATCTACACGTTCATGGGCGTCCTCGCCTTCTTCGGGACCGTACTGGTAGCTGAAGGTTCTGGTTTCACCTGAAGAGTTGACCACATCGTCGGTCTCTTCAAAGCCTTCATTGCTGAACATGATATGGTTGCGGGCCAGCTGGCCTACTTCCAGGTTGTATGAGCCTTCTTCGGCGCTGCTGTCCGCCGAGGCCGAGGCCACGCTCTCCTGGCCGGATTCGGCACTGCGGATGAAGAAATCATCCAGAGTGTTCATGGAATCCATCTCGGAACGCATGGAGACCATGGAGTTCTGCAGTTCCTGGGAGGCCTCCATTTTGACCTGCTCCTGCTGCATGTCCTGCTGCAGTCTCTGGATGCGGCGGCCTTCAATCTGGACCATCTGGTTGACGATCTGGTCAAAGTCCATGCCTGAGCCCAATCCGTCAAAGCGTATCTGTCCTGAAGTCAGATCCGGCATTATCTGCCTCCTTGGCTTGGTCTTGTGCGAAAAATGCGGAAAATTATTCCCGGCAGCATTCCGGGCCAGGGCTTTTTTGTGCCTGGAAGCTGCACGCCCGGAGGATAACTGTGATCCCCGGTGGTTGCTGCTTCTGGTTAAAGCAAAATTGGTGCCTTATTGTAAGTATCGGCTGTTTTGCTGATGGCTTTAGGTTTATGATTCAGGTAGGATGAGAAGGCTGGACCTCCTTGCGAGCTATGAGTTAATCATGCTCACTATAAAATAAACGCAGTCAATGTGCTGCAAAGATTAAGGAGGACCAGCCATGAGTACAAATGTAGCAAATTTTACCATTGGTGTCGACCTGGGAGATAGGCAGAATGTGGTATGCGTTCTGGATGCTTCCGGAGAGGTGGTTAAGATTTTCAAGGTATCTAATACCAAAAAAGCCATGCACAAGAGTTTTGAAAAGTACTCCGGGTCTTTGGTGGCCATCGAGACCGGGACACATTCCGGTTGGGTCAGCAGGCTGCTGGAAGAGTTGGGCTGTGAAGTTTTGGTGGGTAATACCCGCAAACTCAGAGCCATCTGGCAGGATCCGGTCAAGACGGATTACCGGGATGCAGAGATGCTGGCCAGGATTGCCAGGGTTGATCCCAAGCTTTTGGAGCCTATACAGCACCGCAGTGAGCAGTCCCAGGAGGATCTGGTTCTTATTCAGTCCAGGGATATGCTGGTCAAGAGCAGGTCTAGCTTGATCAATCATGTTCGCGGCATTGTGAAATCATTTGGTGAACGGATTCCATCCTGCAGTGCTCCCAGTTTTCACAAAAAGGCCTACGAGCATGTTCCCGAGAGGCTCAAGTTCGCGCTTTTTCCTCTCATAGAGCAGATAGAGAGTCTGACCAAGCGTATCAGGGAATACGAACAAAAGATCGCAGAAGTAAGCCAAAAAAGTTACCCTGAAACAGATGTTCTAAGACAGGTTCCTGGCGTGGGTCCCATAACTGCCCTGGCCTTTATATTGACCTTGGAGGACAGCAGCCGTTTTCACAAGAGCCGGGATGTGGGTCCCTTTTTAGGCATGGTTCCCAAGCGGGATCAATCTGGAGATATGGATAAGCAGCTAAGAATAACCAAGTGTGGTAATAAGGATTTACGTCGATTATTGATCAACGCTGCTCATTACATATTAGGACCATTTGGTCCGGATAGTGAGCTTAAGAGGCATGGAGAGCGCATTTCCCAGCGCGGAGGCAAGATATCCAAGAAGCGAGCGATTGTGGCTGTAGCCCGAAAGTTGGCTGTCTTACTGCATAGGCTTTGGGTAACAGGAGAAGAATACGATCCGTTTTACAATCAAAGTGTAGTCAGGCAAGCGGCATAAGTTAAGTAGAGTGATGGTATTGGAGCCGGCCTGGGGATTGCGGACACGACCAAGGTCACCCGCAATCCCCAGGCCGGCTCCTCCGAAACCTAGCCAGGAGGCCTGATCAGGATCCTGCGGCAAAAACAAGCCCTTTTACAATGAAGTCCCGTTCGGAAGACTGCGGCCAATTCCTAGGCCCAATTGCTTGCCGGCAATGATAAAAGAGGCCGAGATTCAGGTGGTCAGCTTCCAACAAGCGAAACTCACTGAGACACCGGGCCTGCCGGCAAAGGCCCCTAAAGAGTGCGAATGGAAGTGAGACTTGTTTCGGGGCTTAAAGCTCGCAAGGGTAAAAAGGTGGTCCGCCACGTCGGACATTGACAGGCCTTCTCATGGAAGGGATTGGGGAATTGGAAGAAGGCATGGGGCATGGGGCATGGCGCATGGCGCATAGGGAAGAAAGTATGGGAGTGGAAGAGGATGCATAGGGCATGGGGAAGAAAGTATGGGGCATGGCGCATGGGGGAAGAAGGCATAGGGCATGGGGGAAGAAAGTATGGGGGTGTTTGGATGGAAGGGGACGAGAGATAAAAAATATCTTCTCTGAGCAGTTAATCCGTGTTAAGCGTACTGGAGCCGGAAGTAATCCGGTTCAGGGCGTCCAGGACCCGGGAGGGGGTGATGTGGTGCATGCAGGGGGCGGTGCAGGTGTTTTTGAGTCTGCCGTGCAGGGAACAGGGCCGGCAGGGCAGTTCTGATTCCAGGACCAGGCTGTTTTTTGCTGCGGGGAAAAATCCCCATTCCCGGGTGGTAGGCCCGAACAGGGCCACCAGGGGGGTATGTACGGCCCGGGCCAGGTGCATGGGCCCGGAATCCCCGGTGACTAAGGCGCAGCAGTGCTCAAGCAGAGCGCAGGTCTGGCGGATGTCTGTCCTGGAAGTCAGGTCCCTGGAGCTATCCGGCAGAAGGGAGTAATTTTCCCGGCCAATGATTACCCAGTCCATGCCGCGGTCTTCCAGCAGGGTGGCCAGGGCCAGCCAGTTGTCCGTGGGCCAGGCCTTGGCCGGGTGGGTGGCATAGGGGTGCAGGGCGATAAGGGGTCTGGACGGCGTATGCTGGCTGGCAAGAGTGATTCCGGACCGGGACAGGGTCTCCCGCGCCTCGGCCTTTTCCGCAGAGGACAGGTGAATGCGGGGCTCAAGAGTGTCCCGGGCTGGAGGCCGGGGATACAGGGCGCGGAAGTAGCGCTGGGGGATATTGGATTTTAAGAGCTCGCGCCCAAACAGATCCATGCCGGTGAGGCCGAACATCCGCCTGTGCAGGGCCATCTTGGGGTAGGCAAAAGTCCGGCAGGGCCACATGGCCCTTAGTATCCTTGAACGCAGGCTGCAGTGAAGATCAATGAGCTGCAGGTCCCTGAACCGGCGGGCCAGCAGGCGGCAGAAGTTCAGCCACCCGGGAGTGGTCAGATACTTGCCTGGAACAGTGATGATCTCCTTTATGGCCGGATGTTTTTCCAGGACCGGGGCAAAGGCCTTTTTGGTGACAAAGATAAAGCGTGCTCCAGTGCGGGCATGCCAGGCCTGAAGCACTCCTGTGGTCAGGACAACGTCTCCCAGGGAGCCCAGGCGAATCACGACGAAATTTTCAGGTTCATTGCCGGGCATGGATTTTTTCCCTGATGACATCAAATACTTTTTTGGGCGTTAGGTCCAGCATGCAGCGGTGATGCCCCTGGGGGCAGCTTTTGCTCCCGTGCAGTCCACAGGGCCTGCACTCCAGGTCCGTTTCCAGGACTGTGGAGTGCTCTCCCCGGGGGAAGAATCCCAGGGACCTGGTTGTGGGGCCGAAAAGGGCCGCAACAGGGGTATTTTGAGTCCAGGCCAGATGCATGGGGCCGGAGTCGTTGCACAGGTAGCAGTCCAGGCCCTGCAGGAATGCGGCCAGGCCGGGCAGGTCCAGCCGGCCGGAAAGATCCAGGAGCAGGTCCTGGCGGCGGACCAGGTCTTTTATTTCCCTGGCGGCCTTTTCTTCGCCTGGACCGGCAAAGAGCATGACCTGCATGTCCAGGTTGTCGTGGACCATGTCTATGACTTCAGCAAAGTATGCGCCGGGCCACTTCTTGGTGGCCCAGGTGGATCCCGGGTGCACTCCCAGAACAGGACCGGTTGTGTGTTTTGCCCGGAACTCACCGGCCTTTTCCCTGGCCAGGGGGTGGAGATGAAGCCCTGGCCAGGTCTCCAGGGCGGGGACGCTTATGGGGGATAAAAGCTGGAGCACGCGTTCTATTTCTTCGAGCTGGTCAAAACGTCTGCTGCAGGTATGAGTGTAGGCGGCCCGGTTGAACCGGGGGGAGTCGTAGCCGATGCGGGTGGGGATGCCCGAGAAGGCGGAAATCGCCGCGCTTCTAAAGCTTGTATGGGGAGATACCCACAGGTCGAACCCCTGCCTGCGGATTGAGGCCAGGGTGCGAATCATGCCCAGGGGGCCGCTGTCGCGGCCGTATTTGTCCACTTCCTGGACCTGCAGGCCTGGATCTGGCTCAAAAAGAGGGCCCAGGCCCTTGCGTACGAAATAGGTCATGTGGGCCCCGGGAAACGCCCGGGCCAGATTCTGCAGCAGGGGCAGGGTCAGTACTGCATCGCCAAGAAAGGCTGTCTGCCAGATTCCTATACGCCTGAAACTCATTTATGTCCCGGGTGAAGAATTATCCATAATACGCATCAGCCATACCTTTGCTGCAGCCACTGCCAGGCAGAGGGGAGATCCATGGCCACTGCCGCAGGCATGCCGGGAAGATCAGGGGCCTCGGGCTCCATCCACCCGGCCGGAAGAGGGGGGATGCCGAGGCCGGCCATGCTCTTTTCTCCCTTGCCTGTGCCAAGCAGTATGCTGGCGGCAAAGCCGCAGTTCCGGCCGAAAGAGATATCTTCCTGCTTGTCTCCGAGCATGATGCTTTGATTCGCCTGCAGAGCGTGCCTGAGGCTGATTGTCTCCCACATGCCGGTGCCCGGCTTGCGGCAGGAACAATCAGCTTCTGGAGCATGGGGGCAGAAGGAGCAGTCTTTCATGAATACATTTTGCTCTGCAAGCATCTCAAGCAGGGCCTGGTGAACAAGCTGGTAGTCGGCCATGGAAAAGTAGCCGCGGCCGATGCCGCTCTGGTTGGTGACCAGAAACAGGCTGCAGCCTGCGGCCTGCATGGCCTGCAGGGTCTGCACAACCCCGGGCAGAAAGACGATTTGATCCGGGCTGGACAGATAGTGCCTGTCCTCGATGATGGTCCCGTCCCGGTCCAGAAAGATGTTCTTGATGTCCAAAGCAGGGTGCCTTCAGGGATGCAGGGATAAAATCTGTGCTCCCGGTTGAAGAAGCGGGGCATAAAAAACTCCCAGGCCTTGAAGCCTGGGAGTTGTTGACTGTGGCGGAGAGGGAGGGATTTGAACCCTCGAAGGACGGTTAAGCCCTTACTCGCTTAGCAGGCGAGCGCCTTCAGCCGACTCGGCCACCTCTCCTGTTGCTGACCTGGATTTGATCCATGCCTTGCGTTATTTGGAAAAAATAACCAAAGTAGCTGCAAGCGTCAACCTAAATATTTGACATTTGACAAGTACGCCCATTACAATAATTATTTGTGCCCGCGGCGGCGGATGTTTCGTGTGTTTAAGTTTATCCAACCAATTTACGTTGCAGGAGTTTTGAATGGCTGAATTTGCTCGTATTAACAGGCTCCCCCCTTATGTTTTTGCCATCGTCAATGACCTGAAGATGCAGCTTCGCCGTCAGGGTGAAGATATTGTGGACCTGGGCATGGGCAATCCCGATCTGGCCACGCCCCAGCATATAGTGGACAAGCTGGTGGAGGCCGCCTCCAAGGGGGTCAATCACAGGTATTCCGCATCCAAGGGTATTCCCAATCTGCGCAAGGCCATCTGCGACTGGTATAAAAGGCGCTATGACGTGGACCTGGACCCCGAGACCGAGGCCATCGCCACCATGGGGGCCAAGGAAGGCCTTTCCCACCTGGCCCTGGCCATGCTCAGTCCCGGAGACGTGGTCTTTTCCCAGGACCCCACATACCCCATTCATCCATATTCAGCCATCATAGCCGGTGCAGACGTGCGCAGGGTGCCCATCGGTCTGGACCGGGACTTTTTCGAGGACCTGCTCACCGCCACCAGGCAGACCTGGCCCATGCCCAAGCTGCTCATCATCTGTTACCCCCACAATCCCACCACGGCTGTGGTTGACCGGGATTTTTTCCAGAAGATCGTGGATTTCGCCAGGGAGCACAATATCCGGGTCATTCACGACCTGGCTTATGCTGATCTGAGTTTTGAGGGCTACACCCCGCCCAGCATGCTGGAGATCCCCGGGGCCAGGGATGTGGGTGTGGAGTTTTTCTCCATGTCCAAGAGTTATTCCATGCCGGGGTGGCGTATGGGCTTCTGCTGCGGCAACAAGGACATGGTGCACGCTTTGACCCGCATCAAGAGCTACCTGGACTACGGCATTTTTCAGCCCATCCAGATTGCATCCATAATTGCCTTGAACGGTCCCCAGGATTGCGTGCAGGACATCGTGAACATCTACAAGGACCGCAGGGACGCTCTGGTGGAGGGCTTAAACCGCATCGGCTGGAAGGTGGAAAAGCCTAAGGCCACCATGTTCGTCTGGGCCAAGATTCCAGAGGAATTTCGGAAAATGGGTTCTGTTGAGTTTTCCAAGCTGCTTTTACAGGAAGGCAAGATGGCCGTGTCCCCTGGACTGGGTTTCGGCCATTACGGGGATGACCATGTGCGGTTCGCCCTGGTGGAGAACAGGCACCGCATCAATCAGGCCCTGCGCGGGGTCAAGAAGGTCCTGGGCTAAAAATCAAGCATCAGTTTCTGGAGGGAGTAAGTGAAGAAAAAGGTTATCAACCTGGGTCTGGCCGGCTTTGGAACCGTGGGAACGGGCCTGGCCAGAATAATCCAGGAAAACAGCGACTGGATAAATAGAAGGCTGGGCAAGGAACTGAAGATTCAGAAGGTCCTGGTTCGGGACCCCGGCAAAAAGCGTTCCGTGATCCCCGGTCCCGAGACTGCAATAGTGACCGATCCCCAGGATCTGGTGCATGACCCGCAAGTGGACATGGTGGTGGAGCTCATGGGCGGCCTGGAAACAGCCCACAGCCTGATTAAAAGCGCCCTGAAGGAAAAAAAGCACGTGGTCACCGCCAACAAGGCTCTTCTGGCGGAAAAGGGCAATGAGCTCTTCGCCCTGGCCCAGGAGCAGGGAGTGGGTCTATATTACGAAGCAAGCGTGGCCGGGGGAATACCCATAGTGCAGACCCTGAAAGAAAGCCTTTCCGGAGACCGCATCCGGTCTTTGACCGGGATTTTAAACGGCACAGCCAACTTTATCCTGAGCGAGATGACCAGGAAAGGACAGGATTTTGAAACCGCGCTGCAGGCGGCCAAGGATCTGGGGTATGCCGAGGCGGACCCATCCCTGGATATCGACGGCCTGGACGCGGCGCACAAGCTGGTGCTGCTCATCCGTCTGGCCTACGGCGTGGATTATCCTTTGAATATCCTGCCGGTACAGGGCATATCCGGGGCCAGCTCCATGGATATCGCCATGGCCGCTGAATTCGGCTGCACCCTGAAGCTCATCGCCCAGGTGCGCGAAAAGTCCGGCCACCTGCAGGCCGGGGTCTTTCCGGCCCTTCTGCCCAATGACCACATCCTGGCCAAGGTGGAAGGCCCATATAATTCCATACTGATAGACGGCAACGCCGTAGGCCAGGTGATGCTATACGGCCAGGGAGCGGGCGATCTGCCCACAGGCAGTGCGGTGCTTGCGGATATCCTGGCCCTGGCCCGGGACAATGCCGTTCCCAACAATACCGGGTTTCTGGAAAAGGTGCTGCCCAGGGCAGAGGTCATCAGGCCGGAGCTGGCCGTAAGCAGGCATTATTTTCGTTTTACCGCCCAGGACAAGCCCGGGGTGCTGGCGGCTGTGGCCGGGGTCATGAGTGAGCACAACATCAGCATCGCCCAGGTGGTGCAGCGGGAGTCCCAGCCCCAGGGAGGCGGGGTGCCCATTGTATTCTTGACCCACAAGGCCCAGGCCGAAGCCGTGCACAAGGCCCTGGGGGAAATCGACAGGTTTGATTTTACCATCGCCCCGGCTGTGCATTACAGGATACTGGGGTAGATGGGGTTCGGAATTTAGGGATTTAGGAATTTAGGAATTGGGGGATTTAGGAATTTAGGAATTGGGGGATTTAGGAATTTAGGAATTGGGGGATTTGGGAATTTGGGGATTGGGGATTTAAGGCATGGGGCATGGGGCATGGCGCATGGGGCATAGGGCATGGGGAAGAAATGACAATTCCTCAATTCCTCAATACCTTAATCCCTCAATCCCCTAATCCCCTAATCCCCTAATCCCATAATCAATAATCTGGATGGATCATGACCAAGGTTTTGCTGCTGGTGGGCGACGGTATGGGGGACTGGCCCCTGGACGAGCTGGGTGGGAAAACTCCCCTGGAGGAAGCAGATACTCCGGGTATGGATTTTCTGGCCCCCATCTCCAGAGTGGGGCTCTGCCAGACAATCCCGGAAAATATGCCCCCTGGTTCGGACATAGCCAATATGACTCTTCTGGGTTATGAACCCGGGCGGTATCACACGGGCAGAGGTCCCATAGAGGCCGTGGCCATGGGCCTGGAGACTGCGGAGGACGACCTGGTCTGGCGCTGCAACCTGGTGAATGTAAGCGATTTTTCACAGTCCGGCACCATGCTGGATTATGCGGCAGGGCACATAGGCTCCCGGGAGGGAGCAGAACTTATGCACGGCCTGCAGAAAGAACTGGGGAGCTCCGAGTTTTCCTTCCATGCCGGAGTGCAGTACAGACATATCCTGGTGCAGAAAAAGGGTCTGCCGGGCAGGGCGGCCGGTCTGGACATAACCCCGCCGCACGACCTCCTGGATCAGAGCCTGGCCGGGGATTTGGAAAAATACCAGGGCTACCCGGCTCTTTGGGACCTGGTGCGCCGGGCGGCAGAAATTCTGCAGGAAGGGGGCAATGACACCAGTGCCCGGGCCATCTGGCCATGGGGGCAGGGCGGGCCTCTAAGGCTTCCTGCATTCAAGCACAGGTATTTTCTGGAAGGTGCGGTCATATCCGCAGTGGACCTGGTCAAGGGACTGGGCCGGGCAGCCGGCATGAGAGTGGTGGACGTACCCGGGGCCACCGGACTTCTGGATACCAACTATCAGGGCAAGCTCCATGCCGCCAAAACCTTTCTGGAAACAGGAGATTTCGTCTTTGTCCACCTGGAGGCTCCTGATGAATGCGGACACATGGGAAGTATCCGGGACAAGGTGGAGGCCATTTCGCGTTTTGACCAGCAGATAGTATGGCCTCTGCTGGAGCATTTAAGGGGCGAGGACGTGATAATAATCACCTGCTGCGATCACCTGACTCCCATCAAGATCCGCACCCATGCCCGGGATCCTGTGCCTTTCCTGGTCTACGACAGCCGGCAGCAGGCCTCCGGGCCGGAAACATTCAGCGAGAAAGAAGCACGCAGCACCGGGATTTTTCTGGAGCATGGCCACGATCTGCTGCCTTTCGCCCTGAACAGAAAAGGTGATGCGTGAAGCCCGTCACTGACTTTCCCTCCCCTGAAACCAGGCATCCCCACCGGGTCTCCTACGGCGAGACAGATGCCATGGGTGTGGTCTACTACTCCAATTACCTGCACTGGTTTGAAAAGGCCCGCAGTACATATATCCGGGAACGGGGCATAGGATACACCGAGATCGAGGCCAGGGGTGTGTATATGCCGGTGACCGAGGCCTGGTGCAAGTACCTGCATCCCTGCAGGTTCGACGAGTTGATATATATCCGGGCAGCCATCTGTGACTGGGGCAAGGCCTCTTTTTCATTTAAATACGAGGTGCTCGGCCCTGACCAGGACCGGGTGCACACCCTGGGGCGCACTGAACACGTGTGCATGGGGTCCAATGGACGTCCGGTACGTGTTCCTGCATGGCTCAAGGAGATGTGCATGGACAGGCCGACGGAGGCCAGAGGCTGACCCTGTACAGGGCGTTACTCCGCAACCGTGAGCGGCAAAGCCGCCCGCTTGTCCCGTGAAACAAACGTAGTTTCAGTGTAGCTGGTTTCACTGGGATGAGCAACGAAGTTGACCGTGCCAAAAAAATCTTCTCCAGCACGGGAAGCCTTCAGCTTCACGCGGGTGCTCCGCACACACTGTTTTGAAGAGTAAAGAGTTCTGGAAGGGTTTTCCTGCCTGTCACTCAGGATGCTTTGCATGCTTCCTGCTCTCTGAAGGGTTACTGTGTCCACGGGTGGATACGCCTTCTATGCAGTGAAGGCCGCGGCCTGTGTTGATCCTGGTATTGAAGAAGACAGGTTGAACCAGGCCCCTGGTTTGCCGGGTCCAGCCGCAGTCGTGCGGGGTTGTGCAGGGCTGGACTAATGCCCGCGGTAGCTGTTTTTGAGCTGCTCCAGGGTGGAACTGTCAAAGGCCGGAGTGAGCAGTTCCCTTTCCACCTGGTCCGGGTCAGTGGAATACAGGCGGACCACGTTCAGCAGGTGGTAAAAGCTTTCCTCGTCCATCTGGACGAAATCCACGGCAGTGCCCCGCTCCGGACTGGAGTAGACTACTATCCCGGTTATGCCGATCTCCAGGCCGGAGCTTAGATGTATAACCAGCTCACAGGGTTCATTGACGGTGAAATCCGGATGGTAATCAGCCAGAAGACCCTTGAGGCTCAGGTTGCTGGTCTTTAATAAGCCATGCACGTCATTTTGCTGGATACTCACCGAAAGCTGAAGTTCGACGCGGCTTCGTTTGCGCATATCCTGGTCAGGCATTTATTTTTCCTCCTGCATAGAGTGGAAGGATTATAGATGTGTATATTGTACTCAAGTATCTGTTTATACAGAAGTTCTAAGAGAGTCAGTCCCCATGCCACATCCTGATCGCTCAACAGATTTGATCTGAAAAAAAAGTTGCACAAAGGACAAGGCCTGTGTATTAATAATTGCGCTTTTCAGCTTGATACAATCAATATACCTGGACCTGCAAAGCAGAGCAAGCCATTTTTTCCTTCAACACAAATAATATCGAGGGAGCATTATGGATCCATCCGCCCTGATCCCCGTGTCGGACACCATTCCCACCGAATGGGGCTGGTTTTATTTTTTTCTGCTTCTCACCTTCATCATGCACCTGCTTTTAATGAATTCCATGCTGGGCATGGGTATTATGGCCTTAGTCAAGCATATCAAAAGCGGGGACAAGCACTGTCCAGTATGCAAGGACATCTCCCTTAAGCTTCCCTATACCATTGCCTTTACCATCAATTTCGGGGTGGCCCCTTTTCTTTTTCTGCAGGTGCTCTACTCCCAGTTCATCTACACAAGCTCCGTACTCATGGGCATGTACTGGCTGCCGGTGATAGCCCTGCTCCTGATATTCTACTACAGTGCCTACATCTATGATTTCAAGTACGATTCCCTGTCCCGGCTCAAGCTCTTGTTCCTGGCGGTGACAGTGATCTTCGGCCTGATCATCGCCTTTTTGTTCACCAACAACATGACCCTTATGCTCAATCCCGAGAAGTGGACGGGTTATTTTGAAAACCGCTCCGGGACCATGCTCAACCTTGGAGATCCAACCCTTATCCCCAGGTACCTGCATTTCGTGCTGGCCTCCATTGCCGTGGGCGGTCTGGCCACAGCCATCATCTGGAGGTTTAAAAAGGATCCCAGGGCCACGGAGTATATCCGGGAGGGACTCAGCTGGTTTTCCTACGCCACCCTGGTGCAGGTGGCTGTGGGTGTCTGGTTTCTAATCTCCCTGCCCACGGACATTATGCTTTTGTTCATGGGCGGCAGCGCCCTGCATACGGCGATATTTCTGGTAGCCCTGGCCGGGGCGGGCTTCAGCCTTTTTTTTGGATTCAAGGAAATGCTCTGGCCCACCACTGCAGCACTTTTGGGCACGGTGGTGTTCATGGTCCTTGTGCGCGACCTGGTCAGACAGGCTTACCTGGCCCCGTATTTTCATCCCCGGGACCTTGAGGTGGTTCCTCAGTATTCGCCGCTTTACTTTTTCATCGTATTCCTGGTTCTGGGGCTGGCAGTGGTCTTTTACATGCTCAAGCTGGCTTTCGAGGCCAAAAGGGAGGCCTAAATGAATTATCCGGTGTGGGAACTGTTTACCTTCAGCGGAGGGTTCTGGATTGCAACTATCGCCATTGTGCACGTGTTTGTGGCCCATTTCGCCATCGGCGGCGGGCTGTTTCTGGTTCTCACGGAAATGAAGGGTTACCGGGAAAACAATCCCGGCATCCTGGAATATACCAAGAAGCACGCCAAGTTTTTCATGCTCTTGACCCTGGTCTTCGGAGCGGTAACCGGTGTAGGCATCTGGTTCGCCATTTCTCTGGTAAGCCCGGGGGCCACGTCCATGCTCATACATACCTTTGTCTATTTCTGGGCCATTGAATGGGTCTTTTTCATGGCCGAGATTATCGCCATATTCGTCTACTATTATACATTCGGCTCCATGGAGCGCAGAAAACACCTGCTCATGGGCTGGCTGTACTTTATATTCGCCTGGCTGTCTCTTTTTGTTATAAACGGGATTATTGCCTTCATGCTTTCTCCGGGGCAGTGGCTGGAAACAGGTAATGTCTGGCACGCATTCTTCAATCCCACTTTCTGGCCGGCCCTGTTCTTCAGGACATTTATTGCGCTTATGCTGGCCGGTCTTTACGGTTTTGTCACCGCATCCTGGATCAGGGATGCGGACCTGCGCGAGCAGATGATCCGCTACTGCGCCAAATGGCTGCTGGCACCCTTTGTATTCATGCTCATCAGCGGCTACTGGTACCTGCAGTCTGTTCCCGAGGGGGCACAGGCCATGATCCTGGGCCGCTCCCCGGAGATTGTGCCTTTTTTCCAGGCCTTTATCTGGCTCTCGGTGGTTATCGTCATCGGCGGGCTGATTATCTCCATCCGCATGCCAGGCAGCATCAAGAGGCCGATAACTATCATATTTCTCATGATCGGCCTTCTGTATATGGGCAGCTTCGAGTGGATCCGCGAGGCCGGAAGACGCCCCCACGTCATTTATGAGCACATGTATTCCAGTTCCATCCCGGTGGAAATGGAGCAGGAAATAAACGAAAAGGGCATGCTCAAGATGGCCAGGTGGACCGAGCATGACCAGGTCACAAGCGAGAACAAGTTAGAAGCCGGGCGCGATCTGTACAATATCCAGTGCTCAGCCTGTCATTCCCGGGGCGGGTTCATGAACGATATCATCCCGGTGACTGAGAAATTCGGCCAGTTCGGCATGGACTCCATGCTGGACGGCATGGGCCATGTATATGACTATATGCCCAGATTCATGGGTACCCGGGAGGAGCGCCAGGCCCTGGCGGCCTTCATTGTCCAGGAGATCCAGGGAAAAGAGCCGGAAAAGCCAAGAACCGTGGATGTCCCCGAGTTTGACTTTGACATCCCGCCTTTTGATCCCGATGAGGACGAATACGTCCTCATGGCCTGGAATACCCTGGGGCTTAAATGTATTACCGACTGCGACGACTACTGGTCCATGCTGCCCCCGGGCAACACCATCTTCGCCCAGCTGGTGCGCCGGGATTTTATGCCCGAGATTGTCACTCAAGGGGTGGAGCTTACTTTCCGTCCGGAGGAGGGCTTTGAGAACCCGGCAAACCACGTGAGCTACTGGGACAACTCTCAGTCTCTGGCCGGCAGGGAACTGCCCGAGAATATAAGCGCCAAGGGCCTGGGCATGCAGGGGGAGATGACCCTCAACGAGGATCTGTGGACCTTTGTGGCTGACGGCATACCAGTGGTGCCATACAGCGACGACGGGAGCATAAACCCGTATCCATTCTTTTACATAGAGGCCAGGGACAAGGACAGCGGGGAGCTGCTGGCCGAGACCAAGGTGGTGGCTCCGGTATCCGCGGAAATGGGCTGCAACAACTGTCATGGCGGAGATTGGAGAGTAGACGGCAAAATGGGCATTGCCGCAGAGACCGCCTCGGACGTATTAAAAAACCACGACAGAAGACATGATACCAGTCTCATGCCCAGGGCTGAAGCCGGAGAACCGGTACTCTGCCAGAGCTGTCACGCTGATCCGCTTTTAAACGCACCCGGGGATCCGGATATTTTAAACCTGCCCGCGGCCCTGCATGGATTTCACGTTCATTACCTCTCGGACCGGGAAGGGGCGGAGGCCTGCAATGCATGCCATCCAAGCGACCCGGATCTCTACACGGACTGCAAACGCGGGGTGCACGCCACCAGGGTGGATCTGGACTGCACCTCCTGTCACGGTACCCTGGAGGATCATGCCCTGACCCTTTTAAAAGGCGAGTACGAAGCCGGCAAGACCAAGCAAGCCTCGCGGCATATGAGCCTTATTGAGCCAAGGCTGGTGGATTCCACCGAAGAGATAAACCCCAGGATCCCCTGGGAGCAGCAGCCGGACTGCCTGACCTGTCACCAGGATTTTCAGCAGCCTGAAAGTGACCAGGTATCGGCCTTTAATGTCTGGAACGAGGAGGTTGACGAGCTGTACCGCATGCGCACGGATTATATGGGGCTTATGTGCCAGTCCTGCCACGGGGCCACCCATGCTGAATATCCGGCTGAAAACAAGTTCGGCCAGGACAGGGACAATGTGCAGCCGCTGCAGTATCAGGGCGAACCCTACGCCATCGGAGCCAATAACAACTGTTCGGTGTGCCATACCATGGAGATGGACTACGAAGCCCACCATCCCAATATGCTGTCCGGGACCAGGAATCGGTAGGATTCTGGATTCTGGAATTTGGGGATTAAGGGATTGGGGGATTGGGGAATTGGGGAATTGGGGCATAGGGCATGGGGCATGGGGCATGGGGAAGAGGGCGTGGGGCGTGGAGAAGAAAGGGGGGATTTAGGGATTCTGGGATTGAAGGATTGAGGGATTCGGGGATTCTAAATCAGAGAGCAGAGATCAGTAGATGTTCAGGAAACTTTAGATGCAACTGGCTGAACAGGGGATAAGAAAAATATTATGACAGGTTCCAGGGATCTAACTGGAAAGCCGGCTCTGGATTTTACTCTTAAAGACAGCCAGGGCCGGCAGCACAGTATGCAGGAATATCTGGGGAGCTGGGTGCTTCTGGTGTTTCATCGCCACCTGGCCTGACTGGCCTGCCAGAAGCATCTCCAGCAGTTGCAGGAGAAGGAACAGTTCCTTGATGATCTCGGGGTCAAGACAGCGGTGGTCACCTTTGAAGCCGGGTTTATGGCCAGGGCCTATGTGGAGGACACAGGCCTCAAGTGGCCGCTTCTTGTGGACGAGGACCGTGCCCTTTACCATGGTTATGGAATGCTCAGTGCCGGTATCCGCGAGCTCATAGGGCCGGCAACCCTGTGGCTTTACCTCAAGGAGGCCCTGCGGGGCAGATTGCCCAGAAAGTCCACCGGGGACGTATCCCAGCGGGGCGGAGACGTACTCATTGATCCCGGCGGAACCGTCCGCCTGCATTACATCGGCAAAACACCCGCAGACAGACCTGGTGTTGAATCCATCCTGAAGATTGTGCAGGAGTCCCAGCTGTAAAGTAAATTTGCTGTGCTCTTTTGCCTGCCTTGATTTACATGTCCGGGAATGTATTCTAAAATCCTGCCCGGCTTAGGTGATCAGTCTCCCCTATCCCAGTTTTTATTCCGGAGTACATAGTGGATATACGTCTGGACCGCAAAGAGGTCAGCACAGCCCTGGTTTTCGGGCTTATTTTTGTTTTGCTCGGTGCTGGGCTGTTTTTTCTTACCTGGCAGAACCTGCGCCAGCAGCAGGAACAGGTCCGGGAGCACATGGCCCTGAGTGCCCAGTCCATCGGTCGCGGTATAGAGGCCAATCTGTACCGGGGAGCAATGCGCGGGATGGGCGGCCGGAGGTGGGCCGACGAACAGGACTTTATTCCCGCTGCAGAGGATCTTTTAAAAGAACTGATGCAGGACGGGGATGTGGTTTTTCTGGGCCTTTATGGACCGGAAGGGGAGGAATTTTATGCCAGCCGCGATATCCTGCCGGTGGATTTCAGGCCCGGGCCGGAGATGCTTGAGAAGGCATCCAGGGAGGTATGGAATGCTGAACTGGTGCTTGACGGACAGCAGGTTTTTGTTCAGGGCTTTCCCTCCAGGCGAATGGGGCATATGAGAGGCCGGATGCTTCAGGAAAATGATCCGGGCAATGGTTATGGGAGCCTTTTTATCGCCTTGGATATGTCCGGGCACCTGGAGGCCTACAGCGGATACAAAAGAACCATATCAGTTCAGGCCGTTTTTACCTTTACTGCTTTGTTCATAATTGGACTGCTGGCCTGGGGGTATGTGCGAAAAAAGGAGCAGGGCAGACAGTTTGTACGCCTGAGCAGCTTTCATTCCAGGCTGTTGGACAACATGCCGGACGGACTTATAAGCGTAAATTCCCGGATGGAGATCACCGCAGCTAATCCAGCCGCCCAGGAACTTCTGGACCAGAATAGAAATATTGTAGGCAGCAGCCTGAGCGAGGTCCTGCCCCTGGAAATCGACCTGGAGCAAAGATCAGGCTGGCATGAGCTGGAGATGGGGAACAGGAGCATAGAGGTGCTGATACTGCCCATTGGGGAGGAAGAGGATTTTCTGGTTCTGCTCCGGGACAGGACCCGTATGCGCGAACTGGAAAGCAGTCTGGAGCATTCCAGGCGTCTGGCCGCGGTGGGGCGGTTTGCAGCCGGGCTGGCTCACGAGATACGCAATCCCTTGAGCTCGCTTAAGGGCTTTGCCCAGTATTTTCAGCAGAAATTTTCCGGAGAGGAACCTGCATCCGAGTATGCCCGGACCATGGTGTCCGAGGCGGACCGCCTGAACCGGGTGATAAATGATCTTATGTACCTGGCCCGGCCCAGGTCCCTGCAAAGGGTAGAGTTGAACCTGGCAGATCTTTTTCAGGAGGTTCGGACGCTACTGGAAATGGACCTGAGATCCGGAAGTGTTCAGCTAATTCTTGAGCCGGGTGAAGTAGAAGTAAAGGCTGACAGGGATCTTATCAAGCAGGCGGTTTTGAACCTGGTGCTGAACAGCCTGCAGGCTTCCAGGCAGGGCGGGGAGATAAGTCTTAGGGCCACCCGGGAAAAGGACCGGGTACGCATTGAGGTACAGGACCGGGGTTGCGGTATGGACGCCGCCACCCGGGAAAAGGCTCTGGAGCCATTTTTTTCCGCCCGGGAAAAGGGCAGCGGGCTGGGGCTGGCCATAGTGCACAGGATTGTCCAGGATCACGGCGGCGAAATCGAAATTGATTCCATGGAAGGCAAGGGGACCAGGGTTGCCCTGCTTCTGCCGGATACAAGCGATGGATAATCTTCAGCGGGTGTCGTAATCGGCCCGGGGGCAGTCCACGGTCACGCCCTGAGGGCTATTTGTACTGCGTAATGTCCGAGTTAATCCGTCCCTCAAAATCACGGCCATAAATTCCCCAAGGCCCCAAGAACTGTGGCAACTTATGCCCTCAATTGACTGGTACTCAAAAATATGCAAATTGAATATGATGAAGATGCGTCTGCAAAAAGTCGCTTTTTTGCCAGATCAAGATTAACGGTCAACAATTCGTGTTACGATTTTTTCGATGATCAGCTGAAAATTTTCGGGCGCAGGCCCGAGGCGATCAAAGTTTTGCGAAGATATGAACAGAAAAGCCATATAAAAAACAAAAGTATGCCTGTATCCGGTTCAAAATCTTTATTTTTTCGAGTTCTGGGCCCACTACTGCCGCCCTTCATCCAGTTGAAAGTTCTTTTGATGTTTAAGGCCGTGACCGCCATGATAATTTTAAACTTTGATTTCACGGATCCCAGGCATCGCAATCTTCTCAGGCCATGATGAACCTTGAGCTGGGAAAAGCCGGCTTCACCTCCGGCCCTTTGTTTGAAAAGATTGATTAGTTTCTGATCTTCTTGAAAGGCATGTCTTCTGGCTTCCAACGCGAGGTTTGCTCCATTGCCATTCCACCTTTGCCTTGCGCTTGGTGATTTTTATTGGACAGTCCTTGGAATGCGGGCATGCTCGACATTGTTCGGGGTCAAAGTATGAAGCCGTCTTTTGGTTTTTTTGATTGATTTTGTTTTCAAGACAGGCCTGTCCCATGGGGCAGGCATGAATGGATTGTCCATTTTCCTGAAGTTCAAAGTCCATGACTCCAAAGCCTTCAGGCGGCTTTCCGGTGGGAGGTGCTATGCGATCAACGCCTTTTTCCTGCAGGGCCTGATGGTTTGCATCGGACTCAGTCTTTGAAACTGGTTGAAAAACAAAATCTTAGACTGGAGGATGAATAATGCGGGGGGTCATTTCCAGCTTCAGTATGGTTATTTCCGGGTCCTCTGGGTCGGATTCCATCCTGAATCCGAATTTTTTGGCCAAAGCGTGCATTCCGGTATTTTCGCGCAGGGCAAAGGCAGTCAGCTCCTTCAGCCCCCTTTGCCTGCAGTACCTGATCATCTTGTCCATGAGCAGGGTCCCCAGGCCCCTGGACTTTAAGTCGCTGCGGACCACAATGGCGAATTCCGCATTGGTGTTGTCCGGATCGAAAAAACAGCGCACCACCCCCAGTGTCTCCTTCCAGGCTCCATCCTCGATGGCGCCGGCAATAAAGGCCATTTCCCGGTCATAGTCTATCTGGGTCAACTGGGCCAGCTGGGAATGGGAAAACTCATGCACAAACCCCATAAAACGCATCCTCAGATCCTCTGCTGACAGCTTCTCCACAAAATCCTGATGGCTGCGCTCATCTTCGGGACGAATGGGCCTGAGCAGGAGCCGGAGCCCAGAGGGAAGCTCAGCATGTTCTTCCAGGTATTTTGGATAGGGTCTGATGGAGAGCCTTTCTTCACCGGCTGATGCGGTAGATGCGATACTGATCCGGGCATCCAGTACCACTGCTCCGCCGGCATCCGCCAGTATGGTTTTTAGATTCACCTCCTGAATTTCCGGCAAATCAATTACCAACTGCGAGAGCTGAACCAGGATCAATCGAAGGGCCTGCATGTCGATTGCTGGTCTGTTTTTGCTGTCTTCCAGCAGGCTGGAGATTCTGGTGTTCTGAATGATTTCCCGGGCCAGGGTCATATTCAAAGGCGGCAAGCCGGCTGCCAGATCCTTGTAAATTCTGCCTGCAGTATCGCCCTGGCCAAAATAAAGCACAGGGCCGAAATCAGGGTCCTGGGTAACGCCTGCAGTAAGTTCGTGGGCTGTGGGTCGATGGACCATTTTCTGCACGATAAAGCCTTCCAGACTTGCTTGCGGGTAGCCGGCAGCAAGCCTGGCCTGCATGGCTGCAGCTGCTTTCAAAACGTCCCCGGAAGATTCCAGGTCCAGAGCCAGCGCACCAGAATGTTTTTTGTCCTGAATGTCCGGGGAAGAAATTTTCAAGGCCAGAGGAAATCCCAGTTCCCTGGAAATCAGGGAGGCTTCCTGGGCATCGGCTGCCTGTCTGGTGGGCACTACTGGAATAGTATAAATGGACAGGACTTCATTTGTTTCTGGCGCACTTAAAAAACTTCTGTTTTCATCCAGGGCGTTTTTGATGATGGCCCTGGCCGCCATGGGATCTGGGCTGAAGTCGCTGGGCACTGAGTCCGGAGTTTCCATGAGCAATTCCTGGTTGCGGCGATAGCGAACCATGTCCATGAAGAGCCTGGCAGCCTGGTCCGGAGTCTCGTAAGTGGGTATGCCGGCCAGGGCAAACATCCTCCTGGCCTGAGCCGCATCCTTTTCCCCCAGCCAGACAGTGATCACATTTTTTCTGGTTCTGCCCAGGCTGTTGATGACAGCACCTGCTATGTCCTGGCTGCTGGCAAAAGCGGTGGGCACATGAATAACCATGATGGCATCCACGTTTTGATCCTGGATCAGAATTTCCAGAGCCCGGGAATATGTCTCGCTGGAAGCATGGTCAATGATGCGGACAGGTTCCTGATGGGATAATTCGGCCTGCAAACCATGCTGCAACTGTTGTCTGGTCTGCTCCGAGAGTTCAGCCAGGCTGCCGCCCCGGGTTTTCAAAACATCCCTGGCCATCATGGCTGGTCCGCCGCCGTTGCTTAATATGGCCAGTCTGTCCCCGCGCAAAGGCTTGTATCTGGCCATGGCCTCCACTGCATCAAATAGTTCCGCCAGATCAAAAACCCTTAACATACCCGCCCTTCGAAATACTCCATCGTATATATCGTCCGTACTGACCGGGCTGTCTATGTATGATGCATCCCTTACTGCAGAGATATTGAATTTATCGCCTTTGATCACCACCAAAGGCTTGTTCCTGGAAGCGGAACGGGCTGCGGAAATAAACTTGCGGGCATTGCTTACGCTTTCCATGTACAACAAAATGGATGTGGAGTGCGGATCACCTTTAAGATAATCGATGATATCCCCGAAATCTATGTCCAGGCAGTCTCCCAGGGATATGAAGTGGGAAAATCCTATGCCCTTGGACCCGGCCCAATCCAGAACAGCAATGCCCAGAGCGTCTGACTGAGACACAAAAGCTATTTTGCCCTGGGCTATATCAGTATGTCCGAAGCTGGCATTGAGGCCTGACCGGGGGACAATTATTCCCAGGCAGTCAGGGCCCAGTATGCGCATTGAGTGCTCCTTGGCGGTTTTAAGCACTCTTTGCTGCAGGGTCTGCCCGGATTCGTCCAGTTGCTTGTTTAAGTCTCTGCTCATGATCAGTACTGTTCTTGTGCCTTTAATCCCCAGTTCCTGCATAAGCCCGGGTACAGTGTCCGGAGGGGTGCAGACCAGGGCCAGATCCGGCACCAGAGGCAACTCCCGCACACCAGGGTAGGCCAGTATGCCTGCTACTGCATCGTACCTGGGATTCACCGGAAGGATGGGGCCGGGCAATCCACCCCTGAGCATATTATGCATCACAACGGAGCCAATGCTCCCGGGCCTGTTGGAGGCGCCGATGACCGCGACTGATTTGGGCCGAAAAAGGGAATCCAGTTGCTTGAGACTCATCCCATTCCCCCTGGTATATTGATTTGAAACATCTTTTACCTGTATAAAGATGCACCTGCAAAAAGTCAGGAAATGAAGAATTCAGGAACAAACCAATTCCGTAACTCTTTGATTTTACTGGTTCCTGTCACCTGTCTCCTGACTCCTGTGAATGCAAAAATGACTTTTTGCAATTACATCATAAGAGATAACCCATAAGCAAGTGCATGTTTTCTATTAAATGCATCTGCAAATAGATGGTTATGTCCAGTTTTAGCAGGTAGTGGATAGCTACAAAATTATAAGCTCTTTTTGAAAAGTTTACAATTAATTTTTATGAGCTTTCGTTTAAAAAGGTGTTGTTTTTTAGAAAAAATATTGACATCAGCAACAAGCTTTGCCATAAGCTGATTATAAGTCTCTTCCAAATATTTTCCGGTATTGTCTGTTTTTAATTTTATGTTTTTATTTCGGCATATTAGTAACAGCTTAGTCTATTCCAGTGTGATGCAGGGACCGGATCTCCCTGTACTTGTTTTTCAAATAATTTGAAAATTTTTTATTAGAAAGGAGTGCATATGTCTAAGCAGGAACATGGGAGCAGCACCCACTACGCAGTACATTGGCAAGAAGAGCAATATTATTACCCCGGTCCGGAATTTATTGGTCAGGCCAACTGCACTGATCCAGAAATATATCAGCGCTTCAGTCTGGACAAGTTTCCTGAGTGTTACAAGGAATTTGCAGAGCTCTTGCACTGGGACCGGTACTGGCATACCACTCTGGATACCAGTGACGCTCCCTTCTGGAAATGGTTTGCAGGCGGCAGGCTCAATGCCTCGTATAATTGCGTGGACCGGCATCTGCAAAAGCACAAGAACAAGACAGCCATTCATTTTGTGCCCGAACTGGAAGACGAGCCCATAGAGCACATGACCTACCAGGAGCTCTATCGCCGGGTAAACGAAACCGCGGCGGTTCTTCAGGAGTTCTGCGGCTTGAAGGCCGGGGACAGGGTCACCCTGTACCTGCCCATGACTCCGGAACTGCCGGTTACCATGCTGGCCTGCGCGCGCCTGGGGATCATCCACTGCCAGGTCTTTGCCGGATTCAGCGGAAAGGCCTGCGGAGACAGGATGTGGGATTCCGAAAGCGACATTCTGATCACCATGGACGCCTACTATAGAGGCGGCAGGCTCCTGAATCACAAGGCCAATGCAGATCAAGCGGTACAGGCAGCCGAAAGCGCCGGCCAGAAAGTAAGCAGGGTGCTTGTCTGGCGCCGCTTTCCTGGCAGATATTCATCAGCTGAACCCATGGTGGAAAACAGGGATTATTTTCTGGACGAGCTCGTCAAGCAGAACAAAAACGCTACCATCCAACCAGTATCCATGCCTGCAGAAGACATTCTGTTTCTCATGTATACCAGCGGATCCACGGGCAGGCCCAAGGGCTGCCAGCACAGCATCGGGGGGTATCTGTCCTATGTAACCTGGATGTCCAAGTACGTGCAGGATATCCATCCCGAGGATGTTTACTGGTGCATGGCTGATATCGGCTGGATTACCGGCCATTCTTTCATTGTTTATGGGCCGTTGTCCCTGGGAGCGAGCACGGTCATCTACGAAGGAGTTCCCACCTATCCGGATGCCGGCCGTTGCTGGAGGATCGCACAGGAACTGGACGTGAATATTTTCCATACTTCTCCAACTGCTGTCAGGGCCCTGCGCAAGGTGGGCGGAGACGAGCCGGCCAGGTACAATTATCATTTCAAGCACATGACCTCAGTGGGTGAACCCATTGAGCCGGATGTCTGGCGCTGGTACTATGAAGTGGTGGGCAAGGGCAGGGCAGTCATTGTGGACACCTGGTGGCAGACCGAGACCGGAGGTTTTCTCTGCAGCACCATGCCGGCAATAGATCCCATGAAGCCGGGCAGCGCAGGTCCGGGGCTGCCGGGGATTCATCCTGTGGTTTATGACGACGAGGGCAACGAACTAAAGCCTGGAGAGGGCAAGGCGGGCAATCTGTGTATCCGCAACCCCTGGCCTGGAGCCTTCCAGAGCATCTGGAAAGACAGGGAGCGCTATATCAAGAGTTATTACGGCAAATACAACAGGGACCCCCAGAGCAAGGACTGGAGGGACTGGCCATACATGGCCGGGGATGCGGCAGTGCTGGAATCCGACGGTTATGTCCGCATTCTGGGCAGGATAGACGATGTTATCAATGTTTCCGGGCACAGACTGGGGACCAAGGAAATCGAGTCCGCGGCCCTGTCTGCCGAGGGTGTGGCAGAGGCGGCTGTTGTGGCCATGCCTGATGAAATCAAGGGCATGGTGCCGGATCTGTATGTTTCCCTGAAACCGGGAATTGATCCCAGCCATGAGCTGGAGAAAAAGCTCATATCCACTGTGGCCGATGTGCTGGGCAAAATAGCCAGGCCTGCACATGTATATATAGTCCCGGACATGCCCAAGACCCGCTCCGGCAAAATAATGCGCAGGGTTCTGGCCTCCATCTCCAATCGCCGGGATATCGGGGATGTAAGTACTCTGGCCAACCCGGAAATAGTCGAGGAGATCCGGCAGCAGGTCCAGGGCTGAATTTCGTCGTCATGTGACGCGTGACGGAAAAATCAGTTTCATCCCGCAGCTGCCCGGGCATTACATGTCCGGGGTCTTTTTTTGCCGGCTCTGGTGTACTGATATTTACGATGTCCCATATAGGCGGCCAGGACACCCCCCTCTCCTTTATCAGGCCACTTGGGAGCTTTGTTCCAGGTGGTCTTTTATTTCGATTGCCTTGGCACCCTGACCTCTTTTGCACAAATCCTCAAGTAACCATTCAGGGGTTCCTCGGTATTGATTGCTGGCACCAAGCCTGGGGACTGTCCCCGGGCCGTTTGAGGCATCCCCTGAATGGTTACAGATGTAGAAGGGGTAGTGAGTACACGGCTTTTCTAGATAGAAGGGCTGAACAAAAATCTTGCATGGAAACCCTTGATTTTCTTGGTGCCCGGGGCCGGACTCGAACTGCAAGCTTAAGGTGCCGCTATAATTGTATAATTTTTATTAGCTTGACTGAAGTACCCGCAATTGTACCCGCATTCTTTTTTGCTTGAAAAGGTAGTGTGGTAGTGTTGTTAAGATACGAGGTGGGCAGGTGACCTTGTTTAATTTCTGAGGTTTTGCCGTATATTTTAAGTGCTGTAATTAAAGTATACTCAACTATATCGGCAACATATCCAAAACCGTGCAAGCTGTATTGCATTTGCCCCGAACCTTATCTAGAAACAGTCTCTTCAAAACCTTAAGATGAATTCTATGTTAACTGGAAAATAATAAGCACTTACTCAGTCAAGGTTTTGAGTCAGGCCCTCAATCCATTTTCGACCTGTTCAGAGTAGCTTCTGCTACATCTTCTGGTTATTCTACCCTTGAAGGTTCCCGGACGATAGCACAGACTCAGTGAAGCGCATATCTGCAATTATAAAAGCGCTCTACCCGTAGTGAAGGTTTTAAGGGTAGTTTTTAATTTTTTTGAGAAGTTCCTCAGCTATTGACTGAAAATCCTGAACCTTATGATTGTCTGGATGTTCTCGAATAAATAATTGAGCATGATGTAGGGCCAAAGCATAGTCGCCTTGTGCGTATGCGTCCTTAATTCGTTTTGCAGCTAAGCTTTCAGGAGAATTGTCATTTTGGCTATTTAAGGGTTTTTCCTCTCCACGGACAGGTAAAATAATCCAGAGTATAATATAAACTAAAACCGATATAAACAGAGCAAGCCCTGGAGTTATAAATGCATAAAATACTGCTAACTCAATGCTTCCCATAAAGAGAGCGACGAAGGACTTCCAGAAGCTGACAACCAATAAAATCCCCAGCACAACTAGGCGCACCCCTGTCAAATTGAGATCCCATTTGTCAGCAAGCCCCGCCAGAACGCCGCCAAGTACCTTTTTCGTTTGGTAACGATAAAGCCCATTCTTGCTATGTATCTGCTCTGCCATAAGTATCCCCATCTGTTATGGTCACAGATTTTTTTCTTGGTGCTGATGCTGAGTCATGTACAACCAATGACTGTTTAATTCAAGCATTGATTTCCAAGACCAGAGAGTCCACCTCGTACAACACTGCACCTTTCGAATCTCTGCCTTGATGGATCTTTCACCCCCTGACTGTGCCCACACCATACTCCACCGAAAAATCTACACTGATCTCAGCAGCATGCCCAAAGCCATACAAGGCCGAATAAGGCCGTATTTCATTTGACCCGTACCCTCTTACCCGGGTTTTGGCTTGGAAGGGCCTCTACGGGGCTCCTGTGGCCTTTAATGGGCACTTTAAGTTTGTTCGTTCCTGCTGGATATCTTGATGGCCCACCGGTAATTCGTTCAAAATCTCCACTATATTCCTATTGAAAACTTACCAAAAATCTTTTATTCGGGGTTCACTTCCTACCATCAAGCATATCCAGGAGGCTGTAATGGCTGAAAAAGGCGATGATCCCCCAGACAAAAGCTCTAACCTGGGATGAAGTTTCTTATTCCAATATGATTCACAATGAGGTCCTACCGAGCCCGTCTATACTCAAAATTATTGCTTCTTGCCACAGGCATGCGGAATAAATCAGTAACTCAAAATGGTGATTTTGTAACAGCATGTATACCGGATTTGATAGTTTTTTTAAACGGGCAATAGGGGAAGCTTTAGATCCCTACCCTTACCAGGTCAGCCTTTCAGGTCGGGACTGGCCTGATCTTCTTGGGATACCCACGGGGCTTGGAAAGACAGCTTCTGTAGTACTTGCCTGGCTCTTCAAAAGATTCCACTCAGATGAGAGAACTCCCAGAAGACTGGTGTATTGCCTGCCAATGCGGGTCCTTGTTGAGCAGACCGCCCAAAATGCCCGGCAATGGATAACCAGCCTCAAGGAGCATGGAGTGTATGATGCCGGAAAAGAGCCCACTGTTCATGTCCTGATGGGCGGTGATCTGGATAGCAGCTGGGATATGTTTCCAGAACATGATCAGATCTTGATAGGCACCCAGGATCAGCTGCTGTCCAGGGCTCTAAACAGAGGCTACTCCATGAGCCGCTACCGCTGGCCTGTTCATTTCGGACTTATGAATAATGACTGCCTCTGGGTAATGGACGAGGTCCAGCTTATGGGTGATGCCCTGGCAACAACTGCCCAGCTGCAGGCATTCAGAGACTTTTTCAAAACCGCATATCCGGTACGATCCATCTGGATGAGTGCTACACTCAAAAAAGACTGGCTTGATACGGTGGATTTTTCTTCTGCTCTCGACTCCCTTGAAACATTATCATTGACTGACGAGGACAAAAAGCAACCGGCTGTAAAGCAAAGGATATCAGCATCAAAACCCATACAAAAAGCACCCTGCCAGTCCACAGACCTTAGGAAACTGGTTGACCTGACTTTAAAGGAGCATCATCCCGGCACAAGAACTCTGGTGGTGACCAATACCGTAAAACGTGCTCAGGCCCTGTTCAATGAGCTCCAGAAGAAAAAACCAAGTGCTGATCTTGTTTTGATCCATTCCCGTTTTCGTCCGGGGGACAGAAAAAAAGCTATGGATGAGCTTTTGAAAACTCCTGGCGGAGAAGGAACCATCTGCGTCTGCACCCAGGCAATCGAGGCAGGTGTCGATGTCAGCGCATCCGTTCTAATCACTGAGCTTGGACCATGGGCCTCGCTTATCCAGCGCTTCGGGCGATGCAACAGAGATGGCCTGGAACAGGATGCCCGGATTTTCTGGGTGGACATTGACTTGGACAAAAAAGGCGCTTGTGCCCCGTATGAAGCAGAAGAGCTCGCAAGGTCCAGGCAGATCCTTGAAAAACTTAAGGACGCTCAGCCAGGCAGTCTTCCGGGCCTGGAAGAGAACCCTCAGTACCTTCAGGTTATCAGAAAAAAAGACCTGGTGGATCTTTTTGATACTACTCCAGACCTTGCAGGCATGGATATAGATGCGTCCAGGTTTATCAGAGACTCTGATGAGCAGTCTTTACAGGTTTTCTGGAGACTCCTGGATGAAAACGGTCCCAAGCCCGACGAGCCTCCCCCTGCAAGAGAAGAGCTTTGCAGTGTATCCATTGGCTCCATTGCCAGTGCCTCAGACCTGCGCAAATGGCGCTGGGATCATCTGGAAAAGAACTGGGTCAGAGTCTGGAGGAATGCGGAGCTTTTTCCAGGTGCTGTACTTTTTCTCGACGTCAAAGATGGCGGCTATTCTTCAACCCTTGGCTGGACAGGAGATAAAAAAGATCTTCCAGAAGTTCTGTCAAAGCCTGATAAAGTTTCAGAAGGGTACGATGACGATTTTATTACCATATCCACATGGCAGTCCCTGTCCGATCACACTGAAGCTGTCGTTGCTGAGCTTAAGGATCTCATTGAGGTATTAAACCTGTCTGATGTAAAAATGAAGGAAGCCCTTATACTTGCCGCTCAGTGGCATGACTGCGGCAAAGCTCATAAAATTTTTCAGGAAGGGGTTACCAGATACGCCGAACCTCCACCATATAACCAGCTATGGGGTAAAACATCCAGCAGTTCGGTAAGCTATTCCAGAAAGGGCTTCAGGCATGAACTGGCATCAGGATTAGCCATGATGCAAAACAACCTGCCCGATCTGGCTGTATACCTGGTAGCAGCCCATCACGGCAAGGTAAGGCTTTCAATCAGATCTCTGCCCACAGAGACCAGACCTGATCAGGATGTACGGCACGCAAGGGGAGTATGGGACGGGGACGTCTTACCTGAAGCGGATCTGGGCAATGGGGTTGTCATGCCTGAAACCATCCTGGATCTGTCAGTAATGGAACTGGGACACGGCAAAAGTGGCTCCAGTTGGCTGGAAAGAATGATAAAGCTAAGGGATGACCCGCATCTTGGTCCGTTCCGGTTAGCTTATCTTGAAGCCTTGCTCCGAATAGCTGACTGGAGAGCAAGCATGAACCAGGGATCGAAGAATGAATGAATTCAAGTTGCCGGGGTGCACCACTCGACCACTGTCCGGGTATTTAAAAGCCCTGGCGGTATTCAGGCTTATCTCCGAACAGAAGGATCATGAAGCCTTGGGATGCTGGGATCAAGGGACGTTCAAAATCAGGACTACCCTGGCACCGGATGACATCCTTTCCTTTTTCTGCAACGAATATGTACCAACTCCGATCATCACCCCCTGGAACGGAGGAAGCGGATTCTATCCAGGTGATTCAAGGCAGGGTATCGACAGCATTCTGCAGACAAATGATCCACGTTTTGCAGGGTACAAGCAGGCTATTACTTCAGTGTTCAACTGGCCTGAATGGGCAGAGCAAATGAACACGGGACAAGAATTGCTGGATGTATTGGAAACGATGATTAAAAATTCCAGCCCCGGTAAAAAGCAGCAGGATCTCGTAAAGCTCAAAGATGCTGTTTTAAAAGAAGCTGAAAGTGTCAAGAACAAGACCAGCGAGGACCCTCTGCTTCTTGCCCTGGAGAGGATAGAGGCCCTTTCATCCCAGGAGCCTGGCCTGTACAGGTGTCTCTGGAACAGCATAAAAAAGGCGCGCACCAAATATAACGATCATGTCCGGCAGAAAACTAAAGACATTATCGTTCCAATATGCAGAAGCAGGTTGCCGGACAACTGCCTGCCCTGGCTGGATGCCCTTTGTGCAATTCATGCTGACGGTTCCCGTACGCCCCACCGTATCCTGGGAACATACGGCAATGATGGCAGGTTGGAATTCGGAAACAATTTTATGAGGATCATCTCCAGCCTGCTACTTGATGGCAATGGCTCAACAGCAAAGGACTATCTTGCAGCAAGCCTGTGGAACCAGCCTGTCAAAGGGCTTCCCAAGGTTAAGGCCGGGCAGTTCGATCCAGGAAGAGCAGGCGGCTATAACCAGGGTATGGGGGTGGAGGCAAAGGACTTCAAGGCCAACCCCTGGGACTATGTACTCACTCTTGAGGGCACCCTGGTGCTGGCAAGCTCAGTTGTCAGAAGACAGGGTGGAAATGCGGGTTCCAGGCTGACCGGGCCTTTCACTGTACACTTCTCTCCTGTGGGATTTACTTCCAGCGAATACACCGAACCAGAGGGTGGGGAAACAGAAATCTGGCTGCCCTTATGGGGGCAGTTTGCATCCTTTACTGAAGTCAGGCACCTCTTCTCGGAAGGCAGGTCTTCAGTAGGCCGCAGACAAGCCGGGACAGGACTGGAGTTTTCCAGAGCTGTAGGCACACTGGGAGTGGACAGGGGGATATCCGCTTTTGAACGCTACGGTTTCCTCAAAAGAAGAGGGGACAATAAAATAGCTTTGCCTGCAGGGAAAATTCCAGTTCGCTTCAAACCCCAGTTGGAGATTTTTTCCGAGCTTGATCCTGTTTTGTCCAGGGTTGATCAATTTATGCTGAGTTTCAAAAAGGCTCCTGCATCATACCTCCAGGCCCGGCAACAGATTGATGAGGATCTGTTCAACTGTACCCTTCAGCCTGACAGCCTGAATTATCTCAAATTGATCAGATCAATTGGAAGGCTTGAAAAGTTGCTGGCGCTAAGAGATAGAAATAAAGACCCGAAGCTGCAACAGCCTTTATATGGTTTGTCTCCCAGATGGGTGTTCCAGGCAGACGACGGCAGCCCGGAAATACGCATAGCTGCTGCAATTGCATCAATCCAGGGCACTGATAGACTGGGTCCCATTAGAAGCAACATGGCAGGCGTATCAGCCAGAACCCCCTGGCAGTGGGCTGAATTTAGCTCTGACCAGCATTGGTTCGGCAGTGATTTCTCAGAACGGATAGGCAATCTTTTAAGCTACCGACTGATGGATGCAGAGAGGAAACAGGCTGCATCCATGCCTTTTCAAGGACTTATAGCAGTGAGTCCCTATGATCTTATGCCTTTTTTGCATGAGGAGACTGATGATGCCAAGATGGAAGAACTGTTGTGGGGGGTTACACTGATTGACTGGAAAAAGTCCGGCCTGATCAAGATACAAAAAGCCTGGAAGTACCCAGTTGCCAGGTCAATAATATCCAGGACCTGGTGTTTGCTCAAGCTGCTCCACGTTCCTGGTGATGTCAGGGGCGTCAAGATAAGAAGAGAAAGAAGCGTGTCCAGCCTATTGAATGCCGGGAGGGTGGAAGAAGCGTGCGCAAAGGCTGTTCAGCGGCTAAAGATTTCAGACCTACGTCCATTCCCTGTCCGCTACAATGAGCCCCTTAGTCCTGCAAGACTGCTTGCAAGCCTTATCGTACCGATAAAAAACCAGAATCTTCTTGAAGAGATGGTACTCCAAATGCCAACCGAATAACAGGAGAGTCTTATGTTTGAAGTGTTAAAAAATGCCAAAAGGCTTTTGCTGGAGGCAGACCTTGAGCCTGTCCAGGGGGATCGTTTTCAACCTACGGGTTTCCCTGATATTGGTGCAGGGACCTATCTGTTGCCAGATGGAACCAGGAAGATAGTCCTTGAGTCCCCCCAGTCAATGGCAAACAGGCTGGAGAGCACTGTAATAGGGCCTGACAGCGAGCTGATCAAAGACTTTGACGGTCTGCCTTATGTCAGAGTAAGCCTTGAGGGTGCAACGGATGCAAAGACCAATTCCCTGATGGAGGCTCATCGTCTTAACTCTCCATTTATCATCACTGACAAGGATTTCCAGCAGGCTTTCAAGCAGGAGGCGGATTACGAGAAGGGCAAACCTCTTGACTGGAGAAAAATCGCAAGAACTATTTTCAAGTATGATGTCAACTCCATCCTGCATGGTGTTTTCCTGGCAAACCTGGAGGACGGGAGAGTCAAGATGCCCAGGGCTGTATCTTCCTTTATAGAGGCCATCGATGCCAAGGAAGTTGTATACGGTGGTGTGAAGAACAACCCCATTGACCCCACCGGCAAGATCCGGGCTGCTGAACACGACAAGGATGTTTATGGCAATGTCCCATATCAACGAGTGGAGTATACTGCCTCAAATATAAAGGCATTTTTTAACTTTGATCTGGGAATGATAAGATCCTACGAACTGGGAGATGAGGCGGAAAATTTACTGATTGGCCTGGGTTTGTATAAAATCCGCAGCTTTCTGGAAGGAGGCCTGCGGCTGCGAACAGCCTGCGACCTCGAACTAAAAGATGGAAACGCTTTAATGGTAAAGGAACCAGAAGGCTTTACAGTTCCAGGTTCGGCAGAGCTAAAGAAATCGGTTCAGAATCAAATAACGGAGTGCAAGGATAAAGAGCTGTTTGCACAGCCACCTGTGACCCAGATCAACACTGAGACTGTTCTCAAGACTTCATAAGCAGGGAAAAGACTTATGCTGGCTTTAGAGTTTACTTTTCCCGCAGGCCGATATCATGCCAATCCTTGGGGGAGAAACGTCAATGAAGGTGAAGCGGAATGGCCTCCCTCCCCTTACAGATTAGCAAGAGCACTGATTGATATCCAGAAAAGACGTTTTCCCGACTGGGAGCAGGCCAGGATTGAGTCTGTGCTGCAAGGATTATCAGGAAAGCCCTTTTACCTTTTGCCCCAGGCCACCACTGCCCACATTAGAACTTACCAGAGCAGCAATGAAAAGGACGTCACCAAAAAACAGTTGATTTTCGACTCCTTTGTCGCACTGGATAAGGGTGACTCTCTTTACATGGCATTCGAAAATTCTATGCAGGAGCAGCATCTGGTTGACCTGGGCACTCTTCTTGAAGAGCTGAACTACCTGGGAAGATCCGAATCCTGGGTGAAGGTAAATATAAGAGACAATGTTCCATCATTTAGCTGGGACTGTTTGCCAAGTGATTCAGCAGGTCAGAGTTCTGTATACGAGGATGAAAAGATAGCCTGCGTTCTGCCCAGAAGTGAATATGAGAGTCTCCCTGTAAGCAGTGATTTAAGCTGGTTTGAAGCCATCTGCCTTTCCACAAGGGATCTTCTAAACCAGGGCTGGGCACATCCTCCGGCACTTGAATGGATCGATTACTCCCGCAAAAAATCCCGGTTAAACAGAACCATCCCCTCAAGAGCAGGATTTGAGTCACGACGTGAATACCGCCTGTTTAAATACGAGATTCACTCCAGGGTACGTCCCATGGTCCAGGAATCCATACATTTCGCTGAAAGAATCCGCCTGAAGCTTATGGGTATTCACCGTAAAATCCAGGGCGACGATCCCGGGCTTGTCTCCAGCAAATTCAGCGGAAAAAGTGCTGATGGTTCACCACTGGAAGGTCATGGACATGCTTTTTTTCTTCCTCTGGATGAGGATCATGACGGACGGATTGACAGTCTTGTCATCACAGCAAGAGAGCCGTTTGACTCATCCGAGTTGATGGCCCTGGATAGATTGAGATCAATATGGCAGTCCAACGGCAAGCCAGATGCCAGCCTGATTTTGTCTTCTATGAGGGAACAGCCAAATTTTAAGTTGTCCAGAACCTGGGTCAGCGCAACTCCTTTTGTGACAACCAGGCATCACCGCAAGGGACGTGGGAGTTATTTAGACTGGCTTACACAGGAGATATTACTTGAATGTGAGTACCATGGTTTGCCTGAACCTGCTTCTGTAAACTGGATACAATGGACAATCACCGGTCCAAAACCTCTGCGCTGGATGGAATTTGCAAGGGGCAAGAGGGATGAGAGGCCATTCAGAGGACACGGATGTATAATACACTTCAACACAGCTGTGCCTGGGCCATTTGCTTTAGGTGCAAGGTGCCATTTCGGCTTGGGGCTTTTTCAACCTGTAGAATAGCCTGGTGCGAACCCCAAGCAGTTGGAAATCATAGGTACGTTCGCGCAGCAATAAAATCAGGTAGTTATAAGAAACATTAGCTCTTTGACAATTAAATATCTCAGGTTTTGAAAGGGGTTCGCGTAGCAGGGCTCGTAACACCCCAAATGACGGGGTTTTTCATGAAGACAGTCTCATCCACATTAAAAAATGTGGCTCCATTGAAGCATTTGTCTGGACTACTGCACGCCAAAAATCCCCATGTCTCATCCACATTAAAAAATGTGGCTCCATTGAAGCATGTGCTCACACATCACCCACCGCTTTCCCCTTGGTCTCATCCACATTAAAAAATGTGGCTCCATTGAAGCTGCAGGTGGGGCAGACGACCTTTGTTTTGGGCAGCGTCTCATCCACATTAAAAAATGTGGCTCCATTGAAGCGCCCCATTGCGGGTGGCAAACAGCGTATGGGCACAGTCTCATCCACATTAAAAAATGTGGCTCCATTGAAGCGTCGCACAGGTAGCTCAGGGCGACCCACAGGGCAAGTCTCATCCACATTAAAAAATGTGGCTCCATTGAAGCAATTATCACGCACTCGTCATCTCGTATTCCCATACGTCTCATCCACATTAAAAAATGTGGCTCCATTGAAGCATATGGGCTATAAGTGGGAGCCCAGACCCGGCGTCTCATCCACATTAAAAAATGTGGCTCCATTGAAGCAAAACGCACCACCACATGATCGCCTATCGCAAAGGTCTCATCCACATTAAAAAATGTGGCTCCATTGAAGCTACAGTTTACGATCAATCCGGCAACGAAAATAACGGTCTCATCCACATTAAAAAATGTGGCTCCATTGAAGCCCGCATGGGTATCTGACTCCGGTGGAGACCGAATTGGTCTCATCCACATTAAAAAATGTGGCTCCATTGAAGCACACCAGCAACGATGAAAATGCCCAGGGCGCTCTGGTCTCATCCACATTAAAAAATGTGGCTCCATTGAAGCTGGTGGTTATAGGGCAGGGCTTCACCGTCAATCTCGTCTCATCCACATTAAAAAATGTGGCTCCATTGAAGCACATTACAAACAGATGATGAAGCTGAAATCTATCGTCTCATCCACATTGAAAAATGTGGCTCCATTGAAGCGTGGTTCCGAAGAACACGACTTTGCGTGGGTGGTGTCTCATCCACATTAAAAAATGTGGCCCCATTGAAGCCCGTCCAGCATGTCCCGGATGGTGTCAGCATTTAGTCTCATCCACATTTAAAAATGTGGCTCTATTGAAGGATTCAGGCCATGTATCACTGGAATATGCGCTTTAGTCTCAACCACATTGAAAAATGTGGCTCCATTGAAGCTGGCTCAACTGCAAGGATTTCAAGCGTGAAAAGCTGGTCTCAGCCACATTATAAAATGTGGCTCCATTGAAGCTACCGTGCCGTGTACCTCCGTGAGTATACGGACAAGTCTCATCCACATTAAAAAATGTGGCTCCATTGAAGCACGGTTTGCTTGGTTTCAATTCTGGCACCGGGCACGTCTCATCCACATTGAAAAATGTGGCTCCATTGAAGCAACCCTGGCACTGGTGAATATGAGGGCGGCGGCGAGTCTCATCCACGTTGAAAAATGTGGCTCCATTGAAGCATTATATCGACAACCGCTTCGCCGTAGTCCTCCCAGTCTCATCCACATTAAAAAATGTGGCTCCATTGAAGCACCGCCTCAAAGCTCTCGCAGCAGGTGAGGCAGAAGTCTCATCCACATTGTTAAATGTGGCTCCATTGAAGCTTGAAGGTCATTGTGGCCGATTCCTTGGTCTTGAGGTCTCATCCACATTGAAAAATGTGGCTCCATTGATTGAAGTCAGGCATAGTTTTCAGACTGATTACCTGAACACTACTAACCCCGGTTGGAGGCTAATCCCTGGCCCCTTTATTTGCTAAGGCTGGCGGGGTTGCCCTGCACCCAGGCTATATGAAGAAGCGTACCTGAAAGGGAGCCTGCTGAGTTTAAGATTTCTTTGCTTGCCCTGCCGCCCATGAGTTCGGCAAAAGCCGCATAGTCCTGGAAGCCTTCATGGGACTGGCTGAAGGAGTGAACCAGCATGAGGGCATGCTGTGCGTTGAATCTCTGGGCCTCAATGAGTGCCGATGCTGTGCGGTGCAAAAGCTGATAGCGGATGGAGAGGGGGACTGCGTCCAGTTCAAGCAGCCTTTGCAGAAACTCAAGGCGAGCTGTCTTGCCCGGGTTGGACTGGGCCTGCCATTCCTGTATCGTGGGGCCAAATGACTCGGAAACCTTGCCCTCTACAGCAATGGAAATGAGCTTCCCTTGTGAACGGGCAAGGACCCAGATATCATTTTGTGAAGGACGAGAGCCACCAGGCAGTGGAACCTGGTGCTCCGGAAAAGCAAGCAAAATCTCCGCTGCAGGGAATTTTAACCCGAGAACTGCTCCAACCTCATCTGGGAAGCCATCAGCATCTTGCCAGGAATAGGCGAGAGTGCGGGCTGAATAGCCTTTACGCCACTGTCTGGCGGGCTCAGCCAGGAACTGAGCCCATTGCTCTGCACTTGTGGCGGGGATGTAAATTCTGGTCAAGGCAGGTTTTCTCCTGGTTTAATCCCAGCACAGGCCGCTGTCGCGAAATTCAAGGGACATCTTGCCGCACTTGGGGCACATGTACTTGCCATCAGTGAGAACAAGATCTCTGTCAAGTTGATCAGTCATGCGCCATTCTACCACATGGTGGTGCCCCGGGGTTCCCTGTAGTCCAGGGTCATCGTAAGGAATTGGATTACGCGCCCGGCACTCGGGGCATCTTGTCTCCTTGGCAAGCAGATTTACCTGGACGACTTCGTGGCAGCCCTTACACATACAGGGGAAATAACATGTCTCCATAAAATTAAGCATACCGCCGCCAATCAGTATAATGGCATTAGCACCGCATTTACAGGCGGCAATTACTTGTGAGCCCATACCTGATCTCCTGAACCTGACATGTTATAGATGCAGTCCATGGCTCTCTGGTAAGACATACTGCCCCTCCCTTATCTCCACCTTCCCCAGGGCCAGCAGCTTCCTGACAGAGGGCCTCATATGCTTGCTGGGAGCATCCAGCTGCATACGCAGGAGCTTGTCATAGATCTTCAGGGCGTTGCGGGCCTGCTTCGCCTTATGGGGTTCCAGGAAGCGCATACCATGGACTAATATCTGCCCTTTGGAATCGAGTTCTACGGCCAGGCGCAGGGACTGTAAGAACTTAAGCGGGTCGAAGAGGGTGCGCATAAATGTTATCCTGAAAGTTTACTGTGTTTATCTGCATCTCTTTTCACCGCACCTACGTATTGACTCCACATATCGTCGAAGTAAAATAAGTAATTATGAGATTTTTTTTACTAAACGATCAAGTACAAATTTAACAATAACTTGAAAAAGTTTGCAATGGCCAACATATTTTATCAACAATGGTGCTGTATTATAGTATATTTTTATTAAATATGTTCCCATAGTTGTTTTTTTAAGATAGCGATCCCTAAATTGTCTTAAAATAAATACCTGTAAATCATTATAATCTCCATAAATTATCGTCGCAATATAACAGCCTCCTTTTTCTTGAGATGATTTTCTTGATATTGCTGAATCAGGTAATTTATAGTCAACAGGAAATATAACATCAATCAAATATGCTTCATGAAATCTTGTATTAATTAGATTGCATGATGAAAAATCTGAATTAATAATTCCAGAAGAACTTAAATCAGCATTATATAGAACAGAGTTTTCAAAAGAAATTGGATTTTTTATGATAGATTCTTTAAATTTTGAATTTGCAAGATTAGTATTACTAAAATTACATTTTACTAATTTGATAGATGAGCAAAAAATGTTATTTAGATTTGAATTACTAAAGTCAACATTAGTAATGTTTGATCCAAATTCTGCCATCCTTAAATTTACATTTATCATTTTGCAATTAATAATTGTATGATCTTCTGATCGTAAATTGTCTTCTGTGATTCCAAATGAAGAACTTTCTAAAATACTATTTGAAAAATCTACATTGTTGAATGATAAGTGATAAAAATTATGATTGCTAATATCTGATGATATAAAGGAAGCATGTTTAATTGGCGATTCTACGGTTGGTATTCCTGAAAATTTACATTTCTTAAATATGCATTGTTCGAAATACGCATGGTCCATTTTTGTTTCAGTGAAATCTACATTTTCAAATATGCTGTTTTTACATGTAAGTCCTGTTAGATTTGCCTCGCTTAAGTCCACATTTTTTATATCTGAGTTACTTAAATCTGCACCTATCAGTTGAGCTTTTTTTAGTGATAAATCTCTTAGTTTCAGTCCGTTAAGGTCAGCCTCGGCAAGCTCAGCTCCTTTCCTGCGAATATGTTCATCAATTGTGCACCAGGTGTCAGTGCCATCAACCCTCTTTACGGTCTTGGGAGCCAGTGATTCATCATCAGTAGCGAACCCTAGAAACTTTTCCTCTTCTTCGTGTAGGATTCTGGCATCATACTCTGATCTTTTTTCGGGATCTGACAGAACCTCATAGGCTCTGACAATTCTTTTGAATTTATCCTCATCAGGTGATTGTCCACTGTCAGGATGATAAATAGCAGCTAGTGAACGGTATGCGCTTTTTATGACCTCAGGCGGTGCCGTCTTAGAAACTTCAAGGATATCGTATAGAGTTCTGCTCATGCCTATCCTCTACCTTTGGGAAGCTGAAGTTTTGGCTTTTGATCATTTCTGGAGGGGTCCGGGATATCTTGAAAGCCCGCAAAAGGTTCAGGCTTGGGCTCGGCTTTTGAGGCAGCATTTTTGGCTTGCTGGCCTTTTTCAGAAGATTGCTCCTGCTTTTTTGTAACCTGAGCAATTGCTGAATCAGGATTGCCAGCCTGGACAGTATCAATATGCTCATATCCTCGCCCAGAAAGATTAGATTCTCTCCACTCGTTACCCTTGAACCCTGGTATTAGCCACATGGATAACCAAATTACAATGAGAACAAAAAGCCCAAATGGACCTTGTGTAACGGAGTCAATGATTGCAAATGCAATGTAGAGACAGAACCAGATGCCTGCAACTATCCAGAGTTTTTTAACCAGCATCCATATCATATCGAAGAAAAAAGCCGGCCAGGAGAAACCGACCTTGACTGCCTCGTAGCCTTGTGTGGGGTGCTTGAAAATCTTAAATGTTCTCATTTAGCATGTTTCCTAGCGTGTTAACTGTGTAAATGACTGCATTATTTGAGGTCGGCCTATGATAACTGTTGGTATCACTGCATAATCACCTTATAAAGCTTGATGATAAGCGCTTAAATCAACATACCTTACTTTATCAAAGGAAGCCAGACTGGTTTCCAGGCTAGCTCTTAAAATTAATCGACCTCTACCTGGACATGAACTTAAAAAACAATCAATGCCAGCGTTTCTCTACTGGGAAGACAGGTGGCCTGCCCGATGGAGTGCATAAGAAGCCCTGCTCTTTTGCCCAGATGCCCTATAGGCCACGTTCAGTGCTTCCCAGGCGTCTACATCCATGGGGTTAGCCTTCACAGCATTTTTTAGGTAGAAAACAGCCGGCTTGGTCCAGCCTCCTTGCTGAAGAAAAAATGACCCCAGCTCTCTCCAGGCTATTGCATATCCAGGGTGCAGCAGCACGGCATGTTGATAGGCCTGCATGGCCTCCAAATGCAAAGAACATACCCTAAAACCTTCAAAAACCTGCCATACATCAAGGAGTTCGTGATAAAAGGTAACTACCTGTGGCCCACTATGGCTGTCCGTGCTAGTTGCCTGACTAAGCTCATGGAGGGCTTTGCCAAGTTCAAACCATGCACTGGCTGAACCAGAATTTTTATTCACAGCATCTTCCAGGTGGTCCACGGCCATTTCCGTCCGGCCTGCTTTTCGGTAAATGCTGCCCAGCTTTTTAAGGGCCGAGGCATTGTTCGGATATTTGCGCACCACAGCCTGCAACTCTGCCATGCCCAGCTGCATGTCCGACTGGGATGCTTTTTCAAAGGCCAGAACCGCCTGTTCGGGTTGCTCTGTTTCCAGATATGATCTACCCAGGCCTTTCCAGGCCCGGGCATTTTCCGGTTTTTCCTGCACAACCTTCTCCAGTCCCTCTCTACCCTTTTCCGGGTCCAGTGCAGCAGCCTTGTCAAAAGCCTGCAGGGCCTGGTCTGTGTCATCCATCTCCATATATGCCCGGCCCATACCGACCCAGGCCTGGGCTTTGTCCGGCTCTTTTTCCGCCAAGAGCTCAAAACCATCCAGACCCTTACTGGCATCTATGTTTCCGGCCTTTTCAAAGGCCTTTGCGGCTTCTCCAGGCTGGTCCGTATGCATGTATGACCGGCCAAGTTGCTCCCATGATCCGGCATCCTGGGGATTTTCACTGACAGACTGCCTGCAGAGTTCTACAGCTTCTTCCCATTGACCGACATGACTTTCCTTTCTGCACTGCTCAGCTATCTTCTGAGCAGAATCTGAATCAGTATGGGCAGTATCCATTTCTTTGGAAAAAACTTCTGAGTCCATTTGAAGGTCCTCATCCTGGAGTTGTTTAGCCTCCTTGGATAAAGACGTTATTTTTTCAGCTGAATATTCTTTGTTTTCAGGCTGATGGACATGATCTGCTTCCTCTTGGCTGAGTGGTTTTTCTTTTAGAGACTCATCTGCAACAGGGTTTTTTTGTGTAGAACTTTCATGCTGGACTATGGTCCAGGATAGAGTCAAGCTCAACAGGATACTGAACCCAACAAGAATTTTTCTACGATGGGAAAAACCACTACTTACCCTGTGCACAGTAATTGATCGACCTATTCTTGGAGAATCTGTATCATCATTTTCCTGCTGCGCATATCTAAACAGTTGATGCCTGGCATAAAGATCAGGGTTTAGAGACTGAAGACGGGAATAAGCATCTTTTCGGCTTTTGGCCTGGATAGCCTGCACCAGTTCAAATCTATCCAGGACCAGCTTGTTTTTAAGCCACCTGTTGCCATAAAGTCCGGGCAAGAGTATAATTATAAAATAAACTCCGCATAATGATGCAAGCAAGTATATGTTTTCCTGCACTGGTTCTACAGCAACGAGAAGATAAGCCCCAAACAGTATCCAGCACAGAAATGCAATGGCAAAATCCCAGAGACCTGCGTAAAACAGCCAGATAAAGTTCAGAAAAAAAGCCGGCCAGGAAAAACCGGATTTTATAAGCCTAAGCCCCTTGGCAGAACTGTGATATACATCAAAGCTTTTCATGAGGGTCAGCACCAGTCAGACATAAAGATGTAACCATTTAGGGGGTGCTCCAGTTTGGTCTAAAATGTGATTTTTTTGATCCAGCACAAGTCAGACTCTTGGCCATGAAAGTAGACGCCTATGGCTTCTACGAGTGCTGGATAGAAAAGCTTTTTTTGCAGGCGGCAAGTCAGGGTCAGGCTCAGGTTTTTTCCCAGCGATCATCGGCTTCGCTCTCTGTACTCTGGCTGCGTTTCACCAAATCACACCTCTGCGAAGCAGCCTTTCGGCCTGATTATTTGCAAGCCCGACACCTTCGACCATTAGGAACGTCCACAGACCTTAGTTAAACTCAGCCTTTTGCCTAGTGAATTAAAAAGATACTGAAATAATTGAATTATTTTAAGTGCTGGAAAAAATAGCAGTGTTCGCTTTCGATTTCAATGCAAAATCTGCTCAAATGGTGGATATTTCTTAATAAATATCGAATTTTCAGGATATTTTTTTATAAAGCTGTAAATAATTGACCAGATTACTGTGAAATTACCAGGAAGACCCTGGATAGCGGGGCCTTCCTGGTGTCTTTAACTTGCTATGCAGCCTGTTTCTTGCTCAAACCGTCCAGGTAGGTGACGAATCTCTGGAAGAGCTCCTGGTCGCGCTTGCAGCGGCACAGATTGTGGTACTGCTCATTTACCTGGTCCTTGGTCAGTTTGCGCAGATCATTGCCGTACTTGCCCAGAAGGTACGCCTCATAGAGATCAAGCTTGTCTGAAAGACCAAGCTCTCGCATCGTGTTTACAAGACTTGCGACAGTTACTCCATTATCTTCCGGGGTAAGCGGCTGCGGGGGCCTGTCCTCCTGCCTCTGCTTTTTCTTGGTAAACACATCCTGGCTTTTCTTCCTGGATGCAGGGGCAGGGTCCGCTACCGGCTCAGCCTCAACTTCACTGTCTATCTTAGGCTCAGCAGGCTTATTCTCCTTGTTCCCATTGTCCGGGCGGCCACCTTGTAGCCATTCTTTGAGAATCTGGCCGGTGTCTTTGCTGGGCAGAAAATACTGACCATCAAAGAGGCCGGTGCGATCCTTTGAGGCCGTTGCAATATGCCCATCCACAGAGAGTTCAAGTACGCAGGTGAATTCGTATTCCAGGCCGTCACGCTGCACAGGTGCCAGGCCAATTTTGACTGGGCGGGTCTTTCCGGTACGCTCGTCCTTGACTACGTCCCAGGCGGTTTTGCTGCGCATGGTTATAATGACGTGCAGGTTGGCACCCAGGATGGAGTCCACCAAGGCGTTGTGCTTGGGAGAGGCCTCCCTCCAGGCGGCAAAATTGTTCTTCTGCGCCTGCGAGGCCCTGTCCACAAACTCCAAGATGCCGCCTTCACCGGACCAGGCATGGGAAAGGGAGTCGATTATGAGCACTTCATAACCGGTCCTTTCAGCCTCCTTGATGGCCTGGGTGTAGCGCTCCGGACTAAAAGGCGGGGTCAGTTCAGCTACATCGTATTCGCACAGGTCGGCATACAGAGAGCCTGAGCCACGTTCCGTATCCAGCAGGGCAACACTGCCACCAAGACCCTGGGCTATCAACAGAGCGCTGTAAGTCTTTCCAGATCCACTGGGACCGACAATGCCGAACCTTAACTTTGACTGCCTTCTTTCTGCTTTCTTGAACATACTGATTTCCTCCTTTGAAAGTAGGTTTTTAGAAACAAAAACAGCCCGCCACTCACGATGAATGACGGGCTGCATGACCGCTTGGGGTTTAGGGTTGTGGTCAGCTCAGGACCAGGGACTGCTTCTCCTGCATCCTGGCTCCGGGGATTTCCTGGCCCTGTTTGAGGGCGTCCCGGATCTGAGACTTCCTGGGGACAAAATCGATCCTGGTCTCCACGTAATCAGAGGGCAGCTGAGAGATGTCGGTCACCTCCACTGAGCTGCTGCGGCGCAGGTAGGCTGTTGTGCTGACTCCCTTGATCTTGTGGATCTCCTCACGCTGGAAGAGTTCCACCAGGTAGGCCTTAAAATCAGAGAGTCTTTTCTCCATGGCCTGGCGTTTGTTCCGGAGCCTGACTTCCTCGTCTTTCAGGAATTGGATCTCAGACTGGCGTTTACGAACTGCATAACCCACAGCATCAATCTTTTCGTACTCGGCTATGGCCAGCTCATCCAAGTACTCCAGGGCCACCTCCTGCTGGTCCTCGGACAACTCCTCTGCCGTTGCCAGGATGTTGGCGATTTCCATTTCGATGTCTGCTAATGTAGTCATTGCAAAATCCTCCTGTGGTTTCTGGTTGAACAAAAAAGCCCGGCCAACACGATGCTGACCGGGCACTAAACGCTGTTATGGTTGATAAGGGGGAGCTACAGGTATCCATTCTCCTGGAAGCTGAAATGACCGGAGTCACAGATGATGATATGGTCAAGCACCCGGATTCCCAACTCCATAGCAATGCGTTTGATTTTGCTGGTCAATTCACGGTCCTGTTTGGACGGTTCAGAGGCCCCACCGGGATGATTATGTCCGAGGATGATGCCGGAAGCTTGTTTCAAGATTGCATGCCTGATGATTTCCCTTGGAAACACCGGGATCTGATCAACAGTGCCTTTTGCCACCACTTTTTTGCAGATCATCCTGTTTTTGTTGTCTACGAACAGGACGACAAAATTCTCCGTCTTCTTTTTGCGAAAGGGCAGTAGCTGGATCACAGCGGCTTCAGGACTGGACAGGACATAGTCGGGGCTGGACTCCATTGCATAAAGCTGATCCAGCAATGTTTTTGCCTTTTCTCTTTCCTTCATAAAGACCTCCTTAGTTGAATGTGGAAACAAACAGGTCCGCCTCATGATCGAGACGGGCCTGTGACCGCACTTGCATTGTTTTAATTGTTACTATAGAATGGTTGCAAACTTATGGAGCAAAGCCATGAAAAACGAAAAGACTTCTCCTCCTGTACCGCCCCAGCATCAGGGTCGGATCTCCAACGTGGATGAGCTGCTGCGGGCCATCGAAGCCTACTTTGACAGCTGCGACGATCAAGGCATGTCCTATACCTTGGCCGGTCTGCAGTATTATCTCGGGGTAATCGACAAACAGCTGCTGTGGGGGGAGCAGGTAGGCAAGAGCTCTGAATCAAAAGAGACAGTCGCTCTGTTCAAGGACCCAGAAGTCCGCAGGGCCTTGCAGGTAGCCAGGTTGCGGATACAAGCCCAGAGGGCCACACAGCTCCTGGATGATGAGAAGAATACTCAAGCTCAGATATTTGACCTGAAAGCCAACTTCGCCTGGGTTGATAAGCAGGGCCTGGAAGTCACCAGCCCTGACAACTCTGTAGGTAATAAAGTCGCCGTGGTCCTGCCTGCTAATCCGGGCTCCGTCACAATGGATCAGTGGCAGGAGATGTATAAGCAGGTCATGGCCAACAGGAAGAGCGTTCATGAGCTAAGGGTTGGAGGTGAGGGGTAGCTACTGGTCCGGCTTATTGAATGGGCATTGATTACAAAACTCTTTGTCCCTGCAGCTGGAACAGACCTTTTCCTCGTCCATCTTTGAGGGAAGCCAGTCGAAAATTGCTTCCAGGGTTGTAGTCATAGGTGCGCCTGCGGCCCAGGCAATGCGCCGTAATATACGGCTGTGGTTTTTGGATAATTCAGGTGTGTACCCCACGATTTACCTCCTTTGCTTATTGGCCTTCTTGGCCTGTTTGAACAGTTGTTTGCCCTTTGCTGTGCCGTTCAGGATGTTTTCCTGGGACATGGCGTGGGTGATCTCTCTTTTGGTTTCAAGAGGAAGCTCACTTTTCATGATATCCACAAGTAGTTTGTTGTAGGCATTGTATTTGGCTCTGGAACTGGGCATATTCACCTCCTTTAATCATTCATTTTGGATTTTCTGGTGCAATTCTGTACCAGAAAATAACTGAAAAACCTGCGAATACCCTCATTCGTCCGCATCTTCCCAATATGGGCAGTCTGTAGACACATCCACATCCCGGTCATCCAGCACCGGGACTACCGCATTGCCGAACCTGGGCAGCATCTCGTCCGCCCTCTGGCAGTACTGCGGGTCCCTGAGCAGGACGCCATTGACCATTACGTCAGAGAATTCCTGGTTGTTCAGGCAGTTCCTGCAGGTCTTTGACATAATTACCCCCTTGGTTCTCCGGCAAGGCCGCACCAGCCTACCGGGTGAATGTTTCTGCCTTCAAACTCTCTTGTTTCCCGCCACATCATGCAGTCTTCTGCTGAACACATCTTGGCTTCTGGACCAAACTCAACTTCAGGTGGAGCTGCCAGGAACCCATTTTTTGCAAATGGACATTCTGTACGTCTGGCTTGCTCTCTGCTTCTGTACATACTCTACCTCCTTAATATTTTACCCTGCCCCGAAGGACGCAGGGATGTTTAGAAGCCATTTGCTGCCCAGTCCAAACACCAGTCAGCTACAAAGGCTTTCGAACCCTTTTTGATTCCAGTGGTGGTCGGGTGAAGTGTAAAGCCCTTCCACACTCGGCCGTCAGTCCTGACCATCCAGGACATCACCTGGTCTTTAGAATTCACAAACCGGATAAAGCCTCTGTGGTCTGGACCAGTTACAGTGACCTTGTACTGTCCAGATTCTGTTACAACGTCTGAGAATTTCATCTTCACCTCTGGGTGGTTTTGCCCCGGCATGACCGCCGGGGCGTTAAACTATGCTACGAACCTCTGTTTTGAGCTCACCAACTGGCTATCCAGACCAGGATACCTTTTGCACTACTCGCCTCCTTGTATCTCCACGTATTTGTGGGGTGGATACTTCTCGGCAAGGTCCTGCTCCAGTTCCTTGTTGATCTGCACTTTGCGCTCGTACTGCTTGCGGCAGGTCTCCAGGTCGTAATAATCCTTTTTCCAATCCAGAATCTCCTCTACGAACCCTGGCATGGAGATCTTTTTCTTGAGCTTGGTCCGCAGGCGTTTGTAGCGCATGGAAGCCAGAGATTCGGGCTTTAGAGGTTTGAACTGGGTGAAGGCTTTGGGAGTAAATGTCAGGCGGTAACCGGAAACATCATAGCCCTCAGCCTTGGCCTTCTGGATCAGTTCTTCACCTACACCCAGGCCGGTTTTGCTTGCCACGCTCCAGTAGAGGACCCAGTCCTGGCCTGCAGGCGGCTGGGTATAAGGGTTTGCCCATTGCAGAGATAAAAGCATCATGCCGCATACCTCCTTGTAGTTAGGCATTTAGTCCCTGAAGGGACTGGTTTTTGATGGGACGGGAGCCGTGTACAGTTCTGATCTTGTCCAGGTCCCACTGTCCTCTGCTGCTGGTTTTGGATTCAGGGGGCCTCCAAAACCAGGCCCTCTTTTTGGGTGCGAAAAAGAGCCCTGCGTCTTTGAGTGCCTGGCGGTGTAAGTAAGTATTGCCGGTGACCCAGAGCCAGGTGCCGCAGATCTCGAACAGAAGTTCCGGAAAGTGACCGATCTTGCTGAGGATGCCGGACATCTCTTCGTCCAGGGACATCTCACCCGGATCTTCTGCTGCGTTTTCATGTATGGCCCACTCTCCAAGACTGGATACAAGCAGGTCATAGGCAGCGTTGACGAGCTTCATGAGCTCTTCGCCGTGGGGATTGATGTCCGGGTGATACTTGCGGGCTGCTGCACGGTAGGCCTGCTTCAGTGCCTCCAGAGTGGCTGCATCGGGCTTTAGAACCTGCAGCGCTTCCTGAGTATTCATCTTGTACCTCCTTTGTTGGTGTTTAAACGCAAAAAGGGCCGGGACATTTTCGCCCCGGCCCTTGAACCTGGTTTTATGTGTGCGTGCACCAGCAGTCCTCGAAGTCATGAAAGACCATCACTCCGACCATGAAAGGACCCTCCTGCCTCTCCAAAGGATGCAGGTCCGGGTTGCCGTTTTGCCTGTACCAGGCCAGAGTGAACTCAGGATGGGAGAACCCCTCGGTGTAGCCGGTAATGACCACGTCTGTACTGGGCAGCGCTGCAAGGTTGTGCAGCTTCTCCTGGAACTTACGCCTGGAATTGGGGCTGTGCTCGCAGATAACCCTGGTGATCCCCCTGATGATTTCCTGCTGGGCATAGGGCTGGGTGGTGATCAGTAACGCCATAAAAACCTCCTCTATAGGTATGGAATTTGGACATAAAAAAGCCCGGGTTATGACCGGGAAAAGGGAAGGGTTAGCTATTTCTGGACAGCCAGTGCTGGTAATCCTGTACGAGCTGATTAAGGACTTCTGAGCGGGTGGATATCCGGCTCAGGGACTGATCCCGGATGGTTCTGGTGATGCTGTGATAAAATGAATACAGAGTCAGGCCGTTGAGGGCGACTTCCTCTTTGTAGGCCTCCAGGAACCGGTGGAACCTGCTGGCTGGGAAGGCTTGCTTGCGCATGGCCTCGAAGCTCAAAATGCGCATATGGCGCTGGGACAGAGGGATGTTCTTCAGGTCTAACTGCCATGCCTCCAGACTTTCCAGGCGGTGGACTGTGGTCTCTATGGCCCTGCCGGACATGGCAAAGAGCTCGTCTGTGTCCAGGCCCTTGGTGTGCTTCCGGAATTCGACGAAGTCACCGGCAAAGACCAGGTTAGAGCAGACCATTGTATATGTCCCGGCGGTTATGCCTACGGCAAAGCGCTTAGCAATTGAGTTTCGAAATCCTATCTGCCAGTTTACTCCGTCCCGACCCTGATCCAGACGGTATGAGGCAAACAGGTTACCTCCTCCAGTGGTGAGCTCGAAGCACTTACTCTGGATACCCAGGCCTGCCTCGGATACTGCATGTTCCACAGCATCGATTACCAGGCTGTGATGGACAGGATTCCAGGTGTCGGTGCCCTGGACTTCGGGAACTGCACGGACTTCTTGTTCTGAAACGAAATGTGCCTTCATGATCTTACCTCCTGTTTTGAGATTACTGGGTTAGATGATGGTATTGACAATCTGACTTATTTCCTCATCCAGCATGTAGGCGTACTCGATACCGCCGGTGGGTCCGACGTGAGGCAGGATATTGCGCCTGAGACGCCCGATGGCCCTGTCTGTGGCGTTGAACTGGTTGCAGACAGGCCACTTGTGTGACTCGTCATACTGGCGAAACAGTTTGTTGATTTCGTGAACACTAAGGTCTGAAACATCCCTGCCATACATTTTCATGAAACCTCCTTTTGTTTTGACGTAATAAATCCCGAAGACTTGTGTTCAGCCTTGGGATCATGCGCCGGTTATTGGGCCTGGTTCTGAGCGGGACGGGTAGTTTTGCTGCCCTTGGTACGGACAACAACCCTGGGAGCCATGGTGTTTATGGCACCCGGGCTGGGCAGGGGGTATCCATTTTTGGGCCTGCGGTAAAAACTGCGATTGAATTCAAGAGACACTCTGTTCATGGGGAAACCTCCTTTTATGGTGTTGAACGTAAAAAGGCCGGGACAGTGCTTGAGTGCAGCTGTGCCCGGCCTTACAAAGTTGACCTTGTTAGTAGGTTTTTAGGTTAAATTTTTAGATGAAGGGCTCACCGAAGTCCCGCTGGTCTTCGTGCTGCCTCTGCAGCTTATTCAGGACGCCTTCAAAGCCAAAACCATCGTCTACCCAGGGCTCACGCTTGATGATCTTGACCTGCTCCCGGATATTGATGTTTACGGAAAACCTGGTCCGCCCGGTGTACCTGCAATCGTATTCAGCAAGTTCGCCGCCAACAATTTTGATCTCAGCGGTGTGCGGATCGTCCATGAATGCCCGCTTGGCCTTGAGAGCTTCACCGGCCCAGAAGTTAATCCGGATTTTCCTTGGGCGACCATTGCCGTTACCGTTGCCGTTGCCACCATTAGACCCATTGCCATTTTCAGGGGTTAGGTGCAGGGTGTAGCGAGTATCAATCCACTTGCCATCACCGCGGACGTAGCCTGGTACATACTCGTGTTCAGCGGGTGCATTGGTTACGCCTTCAAGATTGACTTGCCTCATGGTAAAACCTCCATTTTGTTTTGCCCGGTGCCGGGCATTAGACGTAAAAAAACCGCTTCCAGCACCATGCTGACAGCGGCTACACTCGATAACTTCCAAGCTTAAAGGTTAAAAATCAGCAGCACTCTTGCGGGCCACCTCCTGGATCTTTGTCCTTGCTGGTAATAAGCCTGCCCAGCTGGGGGCAGCGTATGGCCAGAGGCAATTGACTCTGATCCACATAGGGGTTGTCGGAAGGTTGCTCCTGGCAGTCCTGCTTAGCCCGCAGATCCTTTTCCTGGGGCTGGTAAAGCTCAACAACCTTGGCGAAATCCTTGGGCATAGTGACCTCCTTTGGGTTTACGTGATAATCAGCCGGCTTCGATATTGGAAGCCGTGCCGGTATTAAACTGAGCAGCGATCTTCCCAGCCTTCGGCCCACGGACCATCTTCTTCACCCGGCCCGTCTTCAAAGGCCTCCCAGACGCTTACACCGCCCTCACCTTCCTGCTCCAGGATAACCAGAGATCCATTGGCCAGGGCCTCCTCGCCAGCGTAGGCTATGGCTGCCCTCCTTGCGTCTTTGCGGGATGCAAAAGGAAGTTCGCTGATAGCTCCAGCGCTCTTGGCCTGGAGCAGGCCTGGGCCGACTGTGTCCAGCTTTGCAATGAAATAGACCATGCTACACCTCCATAAGTTAAAGATTGTCTGAGCATAAGCGCTCATCTCCAGCCACAAACCTGAGCTTATGGCTGGAGGGAGGGCTTAGTTTAGAAGGGATGGTGAGCCTCCCGGCTCCATTCCATCTGTGCGTCCAGCAGTCGCTGCATCCAGTACTCTGTCTCCATTTCCGGAGACAGGTCGTGCAGTTCCCCGCAACTACAGAGAGCTGCAACAGCCTGACCTTCAACGTACTCATTGAATTCGACCAGGCTTGCGACGTCGTTGACCCTACCGCACTCAGGACAAGTAGTAGTAGCCATGCCGTACCTCCTATGGTTGAGTGTTTACGATACTTGAACCCCCGGGTGGTACCCCGAATGATGGGTAGAAGGAGTCCCGTTTCCTTTATAATTGAGGTCAACTCCCCCAACACATGGGCATAATTTCCAGCTCACAGGAAAAACCGAATCTGTCAGAAAATCATCAATTATTTCGAATATATATTATTTTTTTGGAAAAATTTGCTTACTTTAGTTTATACTAAAGTAGCAATAATATAGGTTTTGGTGTGAAAAAATATCGTTATTTTAATATGATAAGAGGGGTGGACATAAAAAGGGGAAATAAGGCAGAGGGGCATGAGGATAAACAGTTAGTCTACAAACTTGCGACTGCAAAAATGACTTTTTGCAGTCGCACCATTGATCGTCTTTGAGTATGGAGAAAAAGCACAAAGACATGACCAAAACAGTCATCAGCCAAGCTGATTTTTCAAGGTATGCCCGGCAATACGAGAACCTGTTGCGTTACAAGCCTAGTTATCATGAGGTCCTGCAGCAGGCCTTAGGGGCGATTACCAGACGGCTTGCGCCGGACGGAGAGCATCGCATCGGTGATTTCGGGGCCGGGACAGGCAGCCTGACCCGGATGCTGGCCGGGGCGTTTCCCAAGTCAACGATCCAGGCAGTGGACTTCAATGCCTCGTTTGTATGCATGCTTGAACAGGAAGCTAAAGAATTCCGCAATATCCAGGTGATCCAGGGTGATGTGGAAAAAAAGTCTTTTCCTGACAACCATTTCGACGCCATTGCCATGATTCATGTCCTGCGCTTGACGGACAACGCCCATAAGGGGTTGGCCATTCAGTCGGCTTATGACCAACTCAAGCAAGGTGGGTATCTGGTTATCGCTGACATCGGTAGAAAATTAAACCAGAAACGTCATGGTTGGGAAATATTGCAGACCGCAAGGCGGGAGATCGGCTTTCTTGGAACCGCGTACCTTTTCCTGCGGACACTGAATGCCATCAGGTTCAACGTCAAATGCTCCCGCCTGGAACGGACCAGGCCAGAGAACATGCTCCATACGCTGGATGAATTCTGCAAGAAGATAGAGTCCGTTGGATTCACCATTCTGGAGGCCAGGGATGATCTATACTTGGGCGACGACGATTTTGTGGTGGCTAAGAAATAGCCTCTGACCGATGTGGATGTCTGTCTCTCAATGAAGGGGGGCGTATGGGATGCGAGATCAGGATTGCGCGGACCGACTCTGAAAAGGAGCGGATCTTCAGGTTTAGGTACAAGGTATACATAGAGGAGATGAACAGGCCGGCTCACGCGGACCACGATAAGAGAATGATCACCGACTGGCTGGATGATACGGGCACGCTGATCTATGCGGTGGATAACGGCACCGTGGTGGGCACGGTGCGAGTGAACCTGAAACGCCATGGGGATATCGAGTTCGAGAACGAGTATGACGTGCGCATGTTCAACCCGTACTACCCGAAGCGGTTGTCCTCCACCACCAAGTTCATGGTGGACCCAAAATACCGCGGAGGCACAATCATGAACCGACTAATCCAGTATTTGTATGCTTATGGGTTGGAAAACGGGATCTACTTCGACTTCATCAACGTCAACGAGCCGTTGTTTAAATTCTACTCCAGATTGGGTTATCGGAGCTACAAGGACAATTTCCACCATCCCGAGTTCGGGGAGGTGGTTCCTATGGTTTTGGCTATGAATGACCGACATTACCTGGAAACGGTCAAGTCGCCACTGGCCAGGTTCGCGGCAAAATACGCTGCCAGCGACCGGGCCGGTGAGGACGTGAGGTTCTTCTACCGGGAAATATTGGGCACGGACATTCCGGGTTACTGAAAAGGTTTCATTGTAGACGGAATCCATCAAGGAGCAAGCATGGGTCTATATTTCTGAAGTAGTCCAGCCCCCTGATTTTTGAAGACTACCGCCTTCCCTCAGGGTTCACGCTCCGGGTCAGGCACAGTACCTGACCCTTCCAAGGCCATCGCCTTTAGGCTTCCCCATATTCATCTTTTTCCACTGCAATTTGACAATTTTGTAAACAACTGCCAATATATCTTGATGCAGTGCACAATCAGTGTGCGTCTTTTTGGATTTAGTAACATACAGGGTGGTGATATATTATGCGCAGAAGAAAACCAGGCAGGCCCAGGCTGTATAGCAATGCACCCCAAATGCAGGAGAGAATAAATTCCTATTTTGATGCATGCCATGAGTGGGAAGAAATTCCTACAGTGAGTGGACTGTGCTTGCACCTCGGCTTTACTGATCCATCAGCGTTGAAATACTACGCCACTGCATCCAAGGCCCATGCACATTTTTCCAAAGCGATACGCAGGGCCTTGATGAAGATTGAAGCCTGTAAAGCTCAAGCCCTGGTGGACGGGGAGCTGGAGCCTGGGCGATTGAGGGGGTTGATGTTTGATCTGCGGGTGAATCATGATTGGAGGGAGAAGGTGTCAGTCAAGGCGGAGGAGCCGGGGAACGCTGGTTGCGGCGTGGCCGTGATTGGCTGGGAAAAATTTAATGAGAACTGGCAGGAAAGGATGTTAAAGGGGAAGGCCTGATTAAAAGCCCTCCCCTTTTATGGATGCTCAGGTAGACCGAGCTTCCTTGCGCTGCCGGGCCAGTTCCTTCATGTGGCCCTGAAACCAGTTGGCCCACTTCTTTCGGCCCTGAAACTCCGGAGTGGCCTCAATCGCCTTAATCTTGTCCAAATCATACAGCTTCTGAGGTGCCCAGGCCGGATTGATGGGGTTATCTGCTTCAGAATCGTGCTCGGGCTTGAAGTCTGCAATCAGCTTGATTGTCCAGCCTCTGCGTTTTAGCTGGGCAAGGTTGATGTAATCTTTCATTTTTTTCTCCTTATAACGATATTTCTGGTTCATATATACGGCCTCTTGGCCTGAGTCACTGTCCTGCCGGTTTTTTCAGTCCAGCTCCAGCGGATTGCACCGTCTGGGTCAATTTTGACCTTCACGTCCGGGCGGACCCAGTTATCACACCATGCTGGACCCCAATTTCCGAGAGGATATTTGAAACGCCCCACCCGGAAAAGCATACGCGGGGTCCATCCATAAGTCTTAAGCTCGGGCAGTCTGGGCAAGATCCATGGCCGGGATGCTTTTTGAGACCTCATCATCTCTGGGGTGATCTTCTTTTTCACCTCTTTATGGGGTGCAGCTGGGTCAGACCTGGTGGATTTAGAAATGGCCAGCTCAGGCATTTTCCTGAACATCTCTTCAAGCTCCCCTGCCAGTTGCCATCTTTTCTGATCATGGTCAGGACCGGCAAGGGGAGGATCGAAGACCAGGGTTATTTTTCCAGAACGCCGGCTTATATGAGCCCCTGTTAAATGAAGGAGTTCATTAAAGCGGGCCTGCTGTAATTCTTGGCGGTTCTTCCTGGCCCATTCTACGACCTCGTTTTTGGTCTTCGGGTGCAGTTCATTGAGACCAAAAAGCCTGAGCTGGCCTTGTACAAACCTGGTAGTAACTCCATCGGGCAACATCAGATCGGCACCCCCTCATCATCTTCATGGCATGACGGGTATGACGGTGCACTCTCCGAAGTGTCATACTCATAAGCCCCGTCAATACTAGGTTCTGACACATATGACAGATATGACGGTTCTTTTTCAGGAACAAAGGAGCTAAGCCTCTTGATGTCCTCTGGGGTGATTATAAAGCCCCTGGCATGAGACTTGGCTTTGTTTTCAAGCTGCAACCCTTTGCATGCTCTTCCCACCTGTTCCGCAGTTAAATGGTACCTGTGGTCTAATCCGTCATTGACCAATTCGGTTATACGGCCAGTAGGCAGCCAGGAGTTTGTAATCTCCCCTTCCAGGGCAAAAATGGCCTGTGCAACACGTACGTCCTGCCCTGAAGGAGTTGCTGCTTTATCCATCAGCATCTTCCATGTAGCCTGGGTGTGTGTTCTTATCCAGTCCATCAGCTTCAAGGCCTTAACCATGGTATCATTGCTGATCTTCATCATTTCGTCTTGCTCGTTCATAACTGCATCAATGCAGTGCAGGATCAAGCATACTCTTAATCCTTGTGCTCTTATCTTGTTCAGCAGACTGCCCTCTCCATCGTTTTCAGCGAACCATGCTTCGTAAGCCAGCTTGTCATGCCAGCTTATGAACGTCTGCTTGGCTTCAGCACTGACCTGAATGTATTGAGTAGTTTCATGGAAGCTAAAGGAGTCCAGCCCATTTACAAGCTTCTTAAGAGTTTCCTGGGTGGCCATAGATTCTTCTTCTTCTGAAAAAGTTGCCGGCACCCTCTGGATAGCCTGAATGAACATAAACCGGCCAAGGAAGCCGCTGTCGATGTCTTTATTGTTAAACAGGTCTTTGGCGATGGCTGGCTGAATTCCTCCATAAAGGCTGACACACGGTTCTGGGATGAAGTTGCTGCGGTCCGAGGTTGCTCTGCTAATTTTCCACGGCTTGCTGCCATCATAAGCAGTCATAAGCCTGGTTTTCGTGGCACCCTTTTCTCCTGAGTATTTTCAAGGTCCATGAGCATGCCTGCAAGTTCGTCCCGGTATAGAAGTACACCTCTTGGGTTTGCCGACAAGCTGTCCGCTGCAGCTTCTATGGTCCAGTCATCAAGGACCAAGTCTATCCTGACAGGGGGCTCAGGCTTGGGCTCAGGAGGAGCATCCTTTTTTCTGCTTCTCCATTCCTGGAGTGCAAGCTCATAAGCTTCCATCTCACGTTGATACTGCTCCTGGTACCGCTTCTCCTTCTCATAGATTGGCTTGAAGATGGAATTGATGGCTGGGGATTTGCCACAGCTGGATCTCCCCACAAGGCCAATATAGAGATTGCCTCTTTCAGACCAGCCGGCCTTGATGGTTATTCCACGGGATCTACCTACCAGACCTGAGGCAAGAGCCAGGATGCCGGATACGCATACTTCGATAGGGGGCTTTTTGGTCTCAGCTATGTTCTCCATGGCCTTTCTGATGTCATAATAAAAGACATCCAGAGGAGGCGGGGGAAGGGTAAGGGTAGTTCTATCCTCAGTGATACCGTCATTACCGTCATTACCGTCACGAAGTGCACCAGTGCTGGACTCCCTGGATGACGGTAGGTTGTTGCCTCTGTCATATCCGTCATTGGATATGCTTCTGGGGTTCTGTTTCCCTGCCTCAATGCCACTTTGAATAGTCTTTTCAACCTCTCTGTGCTCAAGGCCGTTTTCGAGAGCCGCATTTGACAGAGCAGTCAGGACATCATTTTCTGAAAGTCCATTACCGGCTACAAGCTGGCCTAAGGCAAAAGCGGCCTTGTTCAGCGTATCGTTGCGCGTACCCTCTGAAGCAGTTGACACTCTTTCCACTTCTCTTTCCAGAGCAGCACGACCATAGGCTGTACCCTGGAATGTTGCAGCGTTAGTATCCTGGAGAGCGGTTTTTGGCCTCCTTGGATTGAGGGCTAATTCAGATAACCAGTCCGGGGCAGCCGCCGGGCTTAGCTCGTTGATCCACTGATATACACCCCCAGAGGGGTGCCCGGATGGCGGTAGAATGATGTATCCACCGTCCCCGCGTACATCTATATCCGGTCCGATCTTGCTGGTGCTGTTGCGTACTTGGCATCCATTCCAAGAAAAAAGGAACTGCTTGCCACCACTGCCTGTTTGCTGTGTTCTTGTAGGCGGCAGAGGACCGTAGGTATCTATTAGCTGCTCCAGGGTATCAGGACCATCCGGCAAATCTTCATCCAACGCCCAGACCCCGCTGGCAGGTCCAGTGGGCGTTCCTATTTGCGCATCGGGGTTGCGGGTCCACCACTTTCTTATAATGGCCTCATCCGTGGTGGCGTCTTTGTGACCATGATCAGTGATGGGTTTCTTATTCCTGCAGGGGAAGACCGGAAAGCCAGTCTCTGCATAAACTAGAGCCGCAGACATCATATCCTGTTCCATACCTGAAACGTCAGGGAGGTGTGCTAAATTTAACATATGAAACCTCCTGCTAATACTACGGCGGTCATGCCGGCAGGGTTGTAAAGCCAGTTTTTTATAACTAGGCCAGTTTGCAGGAAATATACTTGACACCCTTGCAGTACGGTGATTTTATTTATGCAGTACTTCATATCTGCCATCCTTTATTAATCAAGTCGTCGATATCTGATTCCTTCCAGCAGGTCGTCCTTGGACCGAGCTTGATGGGCTTGGGGAAACGTCCCTTTTTTACTCCATCCCACCAGGTCGACTTGCTGACCGGAATCCTGTCCAAGACATCTCTTAAGCGTAATAGTTTTTCAGTTTGATTATCCATCACGGTGACCCTCCTGGCGGTTGGTGACAAATGCCTCTTCAGGGTCCATCTTGAGATGTCTGCAAAGGGCTTCTACCTTCCGGCACCCAGGTTCCGGCCTCTCTATTCCGCATGTAATACGGTACACTTGGCTCGGGGTCAGTCCTGACTCCCATGCGAGTCTGTGCAGAGGCACGCCGGATTCCTTAAGTTCATTGATAAATTTTGGATTCAACATAACTTCACCTCTTTTTGTTTTTCTTTTTTTGTCTTCTAAAGATATAGAGGTGATTTTTACTGTCACCTTAGTGACACTTTTTGTCACAAAGCCCAGCTGAAAGAAGCTAGGGTCGCCCCGACCGAAGGGAAGACAATCCGACCCGCAAGGGCTTGCTGGTAACAGAAGGTCTGAAGGAAGCGATAGGATGTGAAGTGGCCGGAGCGTAAGTGAACCTGATGCGGCAGGGCAGGCGGGTGATCTTTTAAAATGTTATAAATCCGGATATTCGGTGAGACCTGTGTGTGATTGGGGTCGATAAACCTCACAGGGGTCCGGACAATGGACCGGAGAAGCCCTGTATCGTCCTGAGAGGGTAAGATCCGTACAAAGGGAGACCCAAGGCGGGTCTTAAGCGGTGCAGGTGGCAAATGATTCCATAGCAGTGATGAAGTCCGGCCGAGGAAAACTGGTAACAGACTGGAGGGAAAAAATCGGGATGACTTCATACCTGGCTCGTATGGGTCTTCGGAGAAGTTAAAAGCGCCGGAGGCTGCGAGGGGGAAGTGTGTGTGAAGTGATTCAGTAAATATACTGTGCTGTATATGGAACACGAAGCCGCTGGCAGGAGGGACTCTTTCTGCCGGATGATCGTAACAGGGATTTTGACAGATAAGTCCGTTCACTGGAGTAAGGCAGACTTGAAGAGGTAGGTACTGCCTGGGAGCTAAAAAGATTCTGGCCAGAATGAAGAGCCTGGCATAGCCAGATATGGTGTGGAGGAGGGATCAGCAGGACTGGGCATTTCCTTGTTGTTGAAATGAGCAGCAAGGAGGCGTCATTTTTGTTTCACTGTCGGAACAAACGCATGAAAAAAAGCCTTATATAAGATCCGTAAGTGCGGTTCTGTGAGAGGGGTGAGGTGAGTATGATCAACCCACCTCACCATACTCGATGCAGTATATTGTGGCAGAAAGGTTTTTATTCGAATTTCCAGTGCAGGTCCGGGGAGGGCCTGTATTTTATGTGGCCATGTGGAGTTATGTTTTTTTTTAGATGGTCTCCAAGTTCCTGATTATCTGTTAAAATTGTTTGTATTGCTTCATTCAGTCTTTTTCCAACAGTGTTGACTATCTTTTTTTCTGTTTTGTTGATATGGCCATATTTTTTTGTATAGTAAAGATTTTTAAATTCTGAATCATAGAACTCTTTTTCTTTCATTAGCTCTTCAAGCAAGACATAATTTTTATTTCTTCTTGCATCTTCGATTTCTTCTTCCATTTCTAAATATCGTTCTTTGTAATCTTCGAATGCCTTTTCGTCAGGGGTAGAACCTACTGACTCGTCAATCTCATTTCTAATTTCAACATTGTCTTCGCTATTTATATTGTTTATCTCAGTTAGAGGTGTGGGGTTTAATTCATGTAAAATCTCTTTATGGCTTACTTCATTCCCTTTATTTTGAAGTATATATCTTAAATATATAAATCCTCTTTTTTTAGTGTATGTATTTGTAATTTGGTTATATGTTACAATGAAGTGATTTCCATTGTCTATAAATGATGCATCAAAAAAATCATCGTCCATGGTAATTTTTGTTTGATCTCCAGGTAGTACATTCTTGTTGATATTTATACACAAGTCCGTACTTTTTTGTATAAAATCATGGAAAGTGTGTTGAAACTTTTCTCTTAACTTTGTCAGAATATATTGGTCTTCTATTTTATCATGCTGCTCAATTCTATTTGAAAAATATTCGATCCTGCTACACAGGACTTGCAACTTCCTGTTGACCGTGATTTTGTCATTCAAGCTTATAGCTTTATCGTTGCTAAAGATTGCTGTAGATTCACTCTGCTGCGCGTGAGTAACAAAGTGCTTTGATACTGTTATGTAATCGCTCGGGATGTTTTTCCAATTTACAGTGACAAGGTGAAAATCCCATTCATCCCAATGATTGTATTCTGGTGGTGGAGGGTTGAAGTATGTACCTGCAAGCGCATCTCCAGTCAGCGAAAAAAGTTTCTGGTTAAATGGTGGCTTTAAGTATTCTTTTAACTCCTCATATTGCTGCGTGTAACGATCCAGATCCAGGACTTCAATGACCAGGATATATGTTGTTTTGTATCTTGGCAAAAAGGCAGCCAACCTGGGTGTGTTTTTGTACAGGGTTACTTTGGTAGCGTGCAAATAGGGGAAGTGGCTTAAGATTTTTTCTGCAAACTCCTGCACCATATCCAGGTTTAGAAGGGGGAACAAATTCTTACTTGGAGACTGTGGCATAAATCACCCTGTCAAAGATTAACTGTTTGTATTATTGAACTTTTTCGCAGTCTTGCCAGTCTTCAGGTCGTCAAGATAATCAGCCCAAGCCTGCATCATTTTTGTCCTCTGATCAAGATATTCGGCTCGGTTGTATATCCCTCGGATTTTATTTTGATCCACATGGGCAAGCTGAAACTCGATGATATCAGAAGGCCAGCCCATTTCATGCAGCCTGGTGCTGGCCATTGTTCTGAAGCCGTGTGCGCATAATTTCTCCTGGGGATAGCCCAGTCTCCTGAGAGCAGCATTGAGGGTGTTTTCGCTCATGGGTCTGGAATTGGTTCTTATGGAGGGGAAGACGTAATGGCCGGCTCCGGTAAGAGGGTGTATGTCTTTCAAAATCTTTACAGCTTGCCCTGATAGGGGGACCAGGTGCTCTCTTTTCATTTTCATTCGCTGGGACGGTACATACCATAGCGCTTCATCAAAATTGATTTCTGCCCAACTGGCTTGACGGAGTTCGCCGGGCCGGACAAAGACCAGGATGGCTATTTTGAGGGCACAAAGCACGGTGTATGAGCCTGTAAACCCGTCTATGGCCAACAACAGTTCTTTTATCTCGTCCGGCTCAGTGATGGCAGGCCTGTTTGTTTTGGGGTGTGCGGTCAAAGCCTTGGAAATATCTGCTGCAGGGTTATGTTCAGCACGTCCGCTTGCCAGTGCAAATATGAAGATGTTCGAGCACATTTGAGCCAGCCGGTAGGCAGTGTCAGTTACTCCTCTGGCCTCAGCCTTTTTTAATACTTCAAGGATTTCTCGTGCGGTGATTTCTTTTATTGGGCGGTCTTTAAGATAAGGTAGCACGTCGATTTCAAGCCGTCTGTAAACTTTTTCAGCATGTCCAGGCGTCCAGGTTGATTTCTTGGCTCTCCACCACTCGTCGGTAATAGCCTTGAAAGTATTTTCTTTCTCAGCTTTCTCAATTTTTTTGATGTAGGCCGGGTCTTTTCCTTCAGCTATCTGTTGCCTGGCTATGCTGAGTTTTTCCCGGGCTTTGGCCAGGCTGACATCAGGGTATTTTCCAAGAGCTAGCAGCTTGTTTTTCCCGTTAAACCTGTATTTAAAGCGCCAGAGTTTTCCGCCTGCAGGAGTGACCTCTAAATACATGCCGTCTTTATCTTTAACCCTGTATTTAGTGCTGCCGGGTTTGAGTCCTTTAACCTGAACGTCAGTCAAACTCATCTGAAACCTCTTTTATGTTAAATGATTTCAGCATGTTAAATTGTATTTGCGGGTATTTTTTCAGGAAAAAACTTCGATTGAGTGCTTATACCCGTTATTATACCCGCAGGATTTATTGGATGTCAACGGATAAAGCTGGACAAGTATGCACTAAAAACCGAGTGTGTACGGGCTTTTATGAGGGTTGTTTTTTGTCGCTGGACAGTGCTGGATTGGATGATGGTGCCCGGGGCCGGACTCGAACCGGCACGGAGCAAAGCTCCAAGGGATTTTAAGTCCCTGGCGTCTACCAGATTCCGCCACCCGGGCGCGGGGTTTGGGGGAAGGCCTGCATTGATTGCTGTAGATAAATCATTTATCCTGCCCTGATGCAATCGTCAAGATATCATTTGCTGGGCCGGGGGGTAAATGCCGGGCTGGAAAGGGGGTTGGACCGCAAGACGGTAATACTGGGCCTGGACGGGCTCTCCCTTGGTCTTGCCGGGAGCCTTTGCCGAAAAGGAGTATGGACAAACATGAAAGAGCTGCTGGATTCGGGCAGCTGTATGGGCATCACCTCGGAACTGCCGGAAGTCTCCCCGGTGAACTGGGCCTCTTTTTTTACCGCCAGGGGACCTGAAGAACACGGTGTTTACGGGTTTACCCATATTGATCCCCAGAGCTATCAAATGGGGCTGACCGACTTTAGTTGTGTAAGAACGGATACCGTATGGGATTACCTGGCCAGGGCCGGTCAGACATGCAGGATAATCAACCTGCCCTGTACATACCCGGCTCCGGAGCTAAAGGGCATGCTCGTTTCCGGGTTTGTGGCTCCAAGCCTGGAAAGGGCTGTGTACCCCGGGGCGCTTTATCCAATACTCAGCCAGAAAGGCTACAGGCTGGAGGCTGATACCACCCTTGGCCTGGACAGACCAGACAGGCTCATTGAAGAACTGCACCTGACCATCAGCTCCAGACTCATGGCCCTGGATCTTTTCTGGCCGGATCAGGCCTGGGATCTTTTTATAATCGTCTTTACCGAGCTGGACCGCCTGGGGCATTTTCTATTCCATGCCCTGGAGGATGAAAAGCACAGTCTGCACAGCGACTGTATGGGTCTTATGAAATCCCTGGACCGGGCCGCAGGGGAAGTTTTGTCCAGGTTTGAGGATCTGCCAGGCCCCAAGAGGCTTATGTGTGTGGCTGATCATGGTTTTGCCGGGCTTATCACCGAGGTGGATGTAAATGCCCTGTTAATGGCGGAAGGTTTTTTAAGCCTGTCCCGCCCTCCCGGCGACGAGCTGGACCCCGGGTGTATGCATCCCGAGAGCCGGGCCTTTGCCCTGGATCCGGGAAGGATTTATATCCATGACCGGGGCAGGTTTGCCCGGGGCAGGGTGGATCAGGTGGAGCGGGCAGAGGTGATCAGGCAGGTCAGAGAGTGCCTGCAGGCGCTTGAATACCAGGGCCGAAAGGTCATGGATCATGTGTATACTGCTGACGAGATATACCCCGGCGGTGCGGGCATGCCCCCGGATATCCTGTGCGTGCCCGGGGCCGGTTTTGATTTGAAGGCCAAGTTTGACCGCAGGGAGGTTTTCGGTCATTTTGGCCGGACAGGAACACATTGCAGGGATGATGTATTTTTCTATGACTCCCATGGATATTCTCCGGGCCGGGTGCGTGATGTATTGCGGCTTTTGTTGACTTGACCAGGTGGATGGCTTATTTTCTATGTCACTATAGGAGTTATGTTATGGATACGATCAATGTACATGAGGCCAAGACACACCTTTCCCGCCTTATTCAGAAAGTTTTGCAGGGTGAAGAAGTGATAATTGCCAAAAAAGGCAGGCCATTGGTGCGAATGGTCCCTTTTGATCAGTCAAGGCAAAAAAGGGTGCCCGGATTATCCAAAGGCAGCATCAAGATGCGGGAAAACTTTGATGAGCCTTTACCTGACGATATTATCAGAGCGTTTGAGGCATGAAGATTCTACGGGGCACCATCAGAAAAGGAAGGGATCTCATACAACCACCCCCGGCCCCTCCTTGGCTAAGGAGGGGAGTTTACGCCGTGCACGTAATCCTATCCAGCGGGGCAGGTTGTCAGGTATCTGTTTAGCGCTTTTAAGGAAAGCAGGGGACAGGCACTCCGGGACCCACTTGAGCATCATTTTGTGCTTAAAACATCTCATTTTTTGGGACAAGTGGGTCCCGGAAGAGCCAGTCCCCATGCCACATGCAAAGCGCTAAACAGATACGTTGTCAGATAAAGTTACCAACATGTTGGTTTGAAATTTGTGCTAAGTCTAAAAGACCAATGGAAGGACATCGTTCAGACGCAGGTAAAGAAGAATTTCATTGAAATGTTGAACATCACCCTTGAACATACTTGGGCATTGCAAGGATTGGATCCGCTGCACAAGGATCCTTTCGACCGTCTATTGATTGCTCAATCCTTATGCGAATCTCTTGTTCTGGTTTCAAAAGATCCTCTCATTCATCAGTACCCGCAAGTTTCAGTTCTCTGGGAATAAAGACAATCTACTCTAAATTTCAAATGTAATGTAAGCCATGATAGATTATGAAAAAAGTCTGAACCCGGCGCAGCTGGAGGCGGTGACCACTACCCGGGGTCCGGTGCTGGTTATTGCCGGTGCCGGCAGCGGCAAGACCCGGACCATTGTTTACCGCCTGGCATATCTTGTTGAGCAGGGAGTGCCTCCCGAGAGCATCCTGCTTCTAACCTTCACCCGCAAGGCCGCCTCCCAGATGCTGCGGCGCGCCGGAGAGCTTTTGAACCGGGAGATGGGCATGGTCAGCGGGGGGACTTTTCACGGGTTCAGCTATATGATCCTGAAGAAGTTCGCCCCGGCCCTGGGATTTCCCCAGGGGTTCTCGGTGATGGATGCCGCTGACGCTGAGGAGCTTTTCAAGGGCGTGCGCAATGAGCTGAAAGTAGGACAGGGGGACAAATCCTTTCCCCGCAACCGCACAATCCTTTCTTATCTAAGCAAGGCCCGCAACAAGGAAGTATCCCTGCAAAGCATTATCGAATCCGAGGCAGCCCATCTGCACGACTATCTGGAAGACTTCAAAAAGCTGGAAGAAGCCTATTTACTGGAGAAACAGAAGCAGGCCCTGCTGGATTTTGATGACCTGCTTTTTTTCCTGGAAAGGCTCCTCACGGACAATCCAGAGGTCCTGGAATACGTGCGCAGTGTGTACGGCTACGTCATGGTGGACGAGTACCAGGACACCAACCTGGTCCAGGCCAGGCTGGCCAGGCTCATCGCCTCGGATCAGGGCAATATAATGGTTGTGGGGGACGACGCCCAGTCCATCTACGGCTTCCGCGGGGCGGACGTGGGCAATATCCTGGATTTTCCGGGCACCTTTCCCGGGGCCAGGGTGATCAAGCTGGAGCAGAACTACCGCTCCACCCAGCCGGTGCTCAGTCTCACCAACTGCATTCTGTCCAGCATGGGCCAGAAATACGAAAAAAATCTCTTTTCCACACGTACCGACGGGGCCAGGCCGGAGCTCATCACCCCGTCAAGCGACATGGCCCAGGCCGGGGCTGTTCTTTCCCGGGTGGAGGAGCTCAGCAGCAGATACCCCCTGCACGATATAGCTGTTCTTTTCCGGGCGGCGTACCATGCCTATCCCCTGGAGGTGGAGCTGAACAAGGCTTCCATCGGCTACCAGAAATTCGGGGGCATGAAATTTTCTGAGGCGGCGCACATCAAGGATGTCTTGTCCCTGATGCGCATGGTCCAGGACCCTCCGGAGATTCTGGCCTGGAAGAGGGGGCTGGGGCTTTTGAAGGGGGTGGGTCCCAAGACCGCCCAGCGCCTGTACCAGGCCTACTGCACCTCTTTGACCTCAGGGGATGGTTCGGAGCTGAAAAAGTTCGAGACCAAAAACGAGCAGTTCGCCGGACTCATGGAGCTTCTGCGCAGGCAGAAGAACCTGCCGGCCAGTCCTTCCAGTTTTTTGACGGAGGTGCTGGATTTTTATCGACCCTTCCTGGAGGAAAAGCACATGGAGGACCTGCCCAGGCGGCTAAGCGGTCTGGAGCAGCTGGAGCAGATAACCTCTGCCTACAATCATCTGGAAGCCTTTCTGGCGGACATGGTCCTGGAAAATTCCGACCCGGTGGGGATGCAGGCCAGGGAAGACGCCCTGGTACTGTCCACAATTCATTCGGCCAAAGGGCTGGAATGGTCTGCGGTGCTTTTAATCGACCTGGTGGAGGAGCGCTTCCCCTCCAGGCGGGCCATGCAGGACCCGGATGACATGGACGAGGAGCAAAGGCTTTTATACGTGGCCTGCACCCGGGCCAGGGATTACTTAGGACTTTTTGTGCCTCAGAGCATCTACCAGCGAAGCACCGGCTTCAACCAGCGGGTCTGGCCCAGTCCCTTTGTGCGGGAAATCGATACGTCTTTGTACAGCAAGGTGAAAGAGCAGGCCGGAATTTTCTCCGGGGAAAAAAAGAATCCGCAAGGTGATGGGCCGCTGCCGGGGGAGGTAAGCCCCCGGTCCAGCAGGCGCAGTCAGACGTCAGCTGTGCCGGCCGGGGGGTACTGCCGGCACAAGGTCTTCGGCCGGGGCAAGGTGGTCCAGGCCCTGCCGCCCAACAAGTACAAGGTCAATTTCCCCGGGGTGGGGCTCAAGACCATAAGCGGTGACTACCTGAATTTTGAAGAATAATCGTAACTGTTCACCTTAATGATTATGACCTTTAGTGGTCCGGAAATTCGGCCCCTGGCTTTTCGTCCGCAGGTGCTCAATAGTTACGAATAATCCAAATAATCCATAAACCAACCATTGCTTATGCTTAAATCCGAAGATCATTTTCTGGAAATAGTCAACAGCCTTTTCCCCAGGGAGCATCCGCACATGGTGGTGGGCAGGGGTGACGACTGTGCAGTTCTCAAGTGTCCTGCAAGCCTGTGCATGAGCAGTGATCTCTTCCTGGAGGACGTACACTTCAGAACCAGGTATTTCACCCCGGAAGACATCGGGCACAAGGCCCTGGCGGTGAACTTAAGCGACCTGGCGGCGGGCGGGGCCAGGCCCCTGGGCTTCAACCTCAATCTCATCTGGCCGGTATACCTGGACGAGGAATTCTGCAGAAGCATGCTGTCTTCAATGGCTGAGCTGGGGGCAAAGTTCAAGCTGGCCCTCACCGGAGGGGACTTGAGCTTCGGCAAATCCCTGGGTCTTGCCGTGTGCATCTGGGGAAAAAGCCCTGCCAGACAGATGCTAAGAGGTAAAGCAGAGCCCGGGGACGTACTTTTTGTCGTGGGCAAGGCAGGCCTGGCGGCATGCGGGCTCAGTCTGCTGGAGGAAAACGATCCCGGACTGGACAGGTATCCGGAATGCGTGGCTCAACACCTGAGACCCAGGCCCCTGGTGCGCGAGGGGCAGGTATTGGCCGGGATAGAGGAGGTCAAGGGTCTTATGGACGTCTCCGACGGCCTGGCCCGGGACCTGCCCAGGTTCTGCAGGCGGGGAACCGGGGTGGAGATTTGTTCGGATTTCAGGGTTCATCCTGAGGTTGCATTTTTCTGCCGGGACAGAGGCCTTGATCCTCTGGCCACGGCGCTCAAGGGAGGGGAGGATTACGCCCTGCTGGGAGCGTGTACACGTAAGGGGTGGGATACGGTCAAAAAAAAGATTCTGGACTGCAGAAGGCTGGGAACAGTTACGGATAAGCCGGGTATATTCCTGCAGGACAGGGAGCTTGGCCTCAAGGGCTTTGATCATTTTGAAAAGTAACGGCCTGCACAGTTCGCACAGGCCGTTACTGATTTAATTGCTGCGAAATAATCAGGTGCAGCGCATATTATTCGTCTGGCGGCAGAGAACATTCGTTTATGCCGCATTCGCTCAGGCTGGCATCCAGGTAAGCCCTTTCATCAGGACCGAGGATGCCCATGGACAGGGCCATGACTGTCCACAGGTGAACACATTCGTAGCCTCCTTCAAAGTGGTGGGAGAGGTCGTGTACCTGGGAGTGGCAGTTGTGACATGGTGTAATCACATATTTAGCCCCGGTTTCCATGATCTGGTCGTGTTTGACCTTGCCGTAGCTCTGACGGGCTGACTTCAGACCAGCTTGAAGGAATCCACCGCCTCCGCCGCAGCAGAAGTTGTTGGATTTGTTGGGCCAGGTGTCCACGAAGTTTTCTTCGCCCACGCAGGCCTTGAGCACGTAACGCATATCATCGGCAATGGAGTCGCCGAAGGTTTTGCGCACCATGTTGCAGGGGTCCTGTACTGTGAACTTGATCTTGAGGTCCTTGTTCCAGTCCGAGGAAAGCTTGATCCTGCCTTCCCTGACCCAGTCGGCATAGAGCCGGATTATGGATTCGATTTTGAATTTGTGAGGAATGTTGAACTTTTCCAGTCCGAACCGGACTGCGTAGAGTTCATGCCCTCACTCCGTGTTGAGCCAGTATTCACAGCCCAGGGCGTCTACGGCCTCGGCCTTTATGCGAACAATTTTTTCCCACTCAGCATCGTTGGCTGCGAACATACAGTAGTTTTCCGCGGCCCAGCCGGCTCGGCCATAAGTCCAGTCTGCCCCTGCCTCGTGCATGATTTTCCATAAGGGAACCATTTCGTCGGGTTCTGTCATGGGCTCGCGGGAGTTCTGGTTGAGAAAATACTTGGCCCCCTTACGGTCAAAAGTGACCTGCAGGTCCTTGTATCCGCGCTGCTGACTGCGGACCTGCTCCAGGGTTTCTTCCACGGCCTCGACGAAATCTTCTGAGGTTGCTCCCATGGAACTGGTGGCATCGTCGATCATGGCCGCTTTACAGGATTGCACGATTCCCCTTGGCTTTTTTTCCTCGGGCCAGGTTTTGCGGGCCTGGAAAACAAGCTGGGGGATATTGATCTGCATGGGACATGCATGAACACACCTGGTGCACATGGTGCACATCCAGACCCAGGGGGTGGAGGTTACTTCTTCATCCATGCCCAGGGCTGCCATGCGCAGGAACTTCCTGGGATCCATTCCTTCCAGCCCGGTGGCCGGGCAGCCGGAAGAGCAGGCTCCACATGTTAGACAAAGGTTTAAGTGCCCCTGTTCAGGCAACAGGTCTCTAACCTTGTCCAGAAAGGTTTCTTTGGGCTCTGCTCCCAATTTTAGAGCTGCATCTGCCATAGATGTCCTCCTTGGGGGTTTATTGTTAAATTTTTCTCAAGAGTTAGCAGAATATTGCAGAAAAATACGATAAAAATATCAGCTGGCCCCTTTAGCTCTTAGAATATGCTAAAAGCTGTAAGGATTCAACAAATATTTTTAATGGGCACAGATTTACATTTTTGAGGTGAAATGGCAAGCAGGAGTTTGCGGTTTTTTCTGTTCGGATAACCAGGAGGTTGATAGATGTCGGCACAGGCGCTTATTGTACTGGCTCACGGCAGCCGCAACTTCAGGGCCAACCAGGCATTTCTGGAGATGGTGGAGAAAGCGGGTCAGGAGAGCGGAGAGAAGAACATTTTCGGTGCCTTTTTTTCCCTGGCGGATCCGGGTCTGGAAGATGTGGTGCAGAAGCTCTGCCGGGAGGGAATTGAAAAGATAGTGGTTTTTCCCTACTTTCTTCTGGACGGCAGCCACGTGGAAAAGGATATCCCGGAACGTGTGCGGTTGATAGGTGAAAAGTTTCCACGGGTCAGTTTTGAAGTATTGAGCTCCCTGGAGCACGAACCCCTTATGAAGAGTATCGTAGTCGATAGGGCGAGGAGGTTGAGTATGTAATGGGGAATTGGGGGATTCGGGGAATGGGGCATAGAGCATAGAGCATGGGGCATGGGGCAGGGAGCATGGGGCCCCGGTGAAACCCCTGTCTACGACAGGGAGTCCTTTGGACTCCCGGTGAAATCCGCTGACGCTCGTACTGCTGTACATTTACACAGGATAAATGTTTCACGGGGTGAACATGGGGAAGAGAGAGTAAGGTCAAGTTGGGGTGAGCGAGCGGGAGATAAAAGAGGAGAGAGGGCTGGGCAAGAACTAGGGAAAGTCTGGGGGAATGGAAATGATTACATCTGAAAAGGTCTGGGAAAGGCTGGAGGAAATCAGGGAGAAAAGGCCACTGGTGCTCAACCTGACTAATATAGTGGTGACCAGTATTACGGCCAATGCGCTTCTGGCCCTGGGGGCATCCCCGGCCATGACCAGGTCGGAGCACGAAGTGGAGGAGCTGACATCTCTTGGTTCTGCACTGGTTTTAAACATGGGCACGCCATGTATGAACCAGGTCCAGGCCATGCGCCTGGGTGCATCCAGGGCGGTAAAGCTGGGTGTCCCGGTGGTGCTGGATCCTGTGGGGGCCGGGGCCAGCAAGCTGCGTGTGGATGCTCCCATGGAGTTTTTGAAAAAGGGCTGGGTAAGTATTCTGCGGGGCAATGCCTCGGAGATCATGGCCCTGGGGGGCTCCGGGGACAAGCCCAGGGGGGTGGACAGCCTGCATGGATCTGCCCTGGCCCTGGAAGCGGCCAGGGAACTTTCCAGTCGTTATGAATGCGTAGTCTGCGTCAGCGGGGAGAAGGACCTGGTGGTTTCCAGGGATAAGGTCCTGACAGTCAATAACGGCCACCCCATGATGACCAGGGTTACCGGGATGGGATGCTGCAGCACCTGTCTGGTGGCGGCATTTTCTGCCGTGGAAAAGGATTTTTTGCAGGCTGCGGCTATGGGCATGGCGGTCATGGGCCTGGCCGGGGAAAGGGCCGTCCAGGAAGCCAGTGGTCCGGGAAGCCTGCAGACAGGATTTCTGGATATTTTGTATGCAATGGATAAAGAGATGCTGCAAGGCATGCACATCAAGGAAGAGGTATAAATGGAGGCAGTAGCTGTCGGAGTTTGCCAGACCCGGGTGATGCGCCGGGTAAATGATATCCTGCCCTGGCTGGACCTGATTGAAAGGCAGCAGGGTCCCTGTCTCTGGGTGTTTCCTGAACTGTTCATGGGCGGATTTGATTATTTGCAAAGGGACCGCTGCCTGGAGATGAATCTGGAGGTCAGGCAGATAATGAGCGAGTTCGCATCCAGAACGGAGAATGTCCTGGCCGGGAGCTTCTGGGAGGAAAAGGATGGAAGGATATACAACGCCTTTGAGCTTTTCACTCCGGACGGGGAAAAGTGTTCGCCATACCAGAAACTGCACCTGTTTAAGCCGGGCAAGGAGAATATGCACTTTGAACCGGGGCGGCATGCACCGCAGTGCTTTGAATGGAAAGGCATAAAAATTGGTTTCGGTATCTGCCATGATCTGCGCTATCCTGAGCTTTTTCTGTACCAGCACGAATTCGAGCCGGATCTTTTTATACTCACGTCTCAGTGGCCCATGGCCAGGGTGGAGCACTGGCAGGCCCTTTTAAAGGCCAGGGCCATCGAGAACCAGTGTTACGTTCTGGGGTGCAACGGTACAGGGGCTTCCGAACTGGGGGACCTGGCCGGACATTCATGCCTGATTACCTCCTGGGGCAAAACCGTATTCAGCCTGAGCAAGGAAGTGGGGCTGAAGAAATCCGGGCTGCAGGCGGAAGTGATCCTCACGGACCGCAGGGGCTTCGACAGCCGCAGGTCTGATTTTTTTCTTGTGGATTTTGGGGGTATAAATTGAGGAATTGAGGTATTGAGGGATTGAGGGAGAGTAGCATGGGGCATGGGGAAGATGAAGATTTTTTGGCACTGGCAGCCGTGGGCTGCACACGGGCGGCTTCGCCGCGCACGGTTAAGAGTGGTGCCTGTCATGCAGAGTTTCTTGCCTGACATGCTGTCTGGGCTCTTTATTCTTCAAAACCGTGTGTGCGGAGCACCTGCCTGCCCGCTAAAATTCCGCAGGACAGCAAAGCGTATTTTAGTCGGGTGTGAAGCCTGTAGGCTTCCCGTGCCTAAGAAGATTTTTTGGCACTGGCAGCCGTGGGCTGCACATGGGCGGCTTCGCCGCGCACGGTTAAGAGTGGAGCCTGTCATGCAGAGTTTCTTGCCTGACATGCTGTCTGGGCTCTTTATTCTTCAAAACCGTGTGTGCGGAGCACCTGCCTGCCCGCTAAAATTCCGTAGGACAGCAAAGCGTATTTTAGTCGGGTGTGAAGCCTGTAGGCTTCCCGTGCCGGAGAAGATTTTTTGGCACTGGCAGCCGTGGGCTGCACACGGGCGGCTTCGCCGCACACGGTTGGGGAGTACGCCTGACGTCTACTTTCGCTGGTGATTACTGGCACCCACTGAATGGTTACGGGCGGTTTATGGTCAGGATGTTTCCTTGCCCTGTGTTTTTTCACTGCGCCTCCGGGTTGTATTGTTGATAGAGATAAGGGTAGACGTAGGGTGAATCCGGCGGGTCGATCTCCTGGACCTGCCTGGCGTTGATCATGATCATGTTTTGTCCCTGGACCCGGGCCAGGTCGATTTCGCCTTTTACGGTTATCCACTGGTCGCGTTCCAGGCGGTGCAGGTCTTCACCGCGGATCAGGGTGCCGTAGAATGTCGCATCCGCCAGACAGCAGGTAATGGCTGTCCTGGTCAGGGCGACTTCGTCCCTGCTCATGTGATCGTCGCGGTAGACAAATCCGGTAAGTTCTATTTCCCGGCCCTGGAATTCTTCCTGGTAAGCGGCGATGACCAGCATGACATCCAGGTGCCCTGAATCGCTGACCACGATTTTATCACCATCAATGAGCCTGTCAGCCAGGTCCCTATAGTAGTCCTCATCGTACCAGATGCCCAGTTCGTCGCGCAGGGCCTGCTGTTCTTCCTCCTGCACGTTTTGCTCTTGAGTTTCAAACTCGTATTCTTCCCACCATTCATGGTCAATTTCCCCCGGCTGATCCGTGTACTGCTGCCTTGTCTCTGAAGGGAGCTGATCAGAAGGGGTTGAGGCAACTTCCCGGTAGATTATGCCTTTTTTGTCCACCAGAGAGCTGTCCAAAAGCTTGGGCGGGACCAGAAAGCCGGTCAAAAGGGGCAGGCAGAAGAGGATATACATGGCGGTCCTGGAAAACTTCGAGGCATCCTCGTCGTGGGCGCAGCAGTCGCAGGCCTGGGAGGTGGTTTCCAGACCGCTTGATTCCGCCAGGATGAGCATGGCCCTGTAAGCCGCCAGCAGCAGAAATACAGTGGTGGAGAAGTAGAAAAAGGGCAGCATCTTGGGGGACAGGTAGTACAGGATGTCCCCGGTATATATGAGTTTGACCTGCAGGATGGCCAGGGCGAAAAGGATTATTGTCTTGAGCATGGCTTATTTTTACAACAGAAACTGCATGGTTACAACCAGTGTATAAACAGTGGCGGCTGCCGCGGCAATGAATAAAATAACGAAGCGCAGGGGAAAGTATCCCAGGAGCATGGCCGTGTTTTTAATGTCCAGCATGGGTCCGAACACCAGGAATGCCACGATGGACATGGGAGTGAAGGTGCCGGCGAAGGATGCGGCCACAAAGGCATCCGCAGTGGAGCAAAGCGAGAGCACGTATCCCAGGAGCATCATGACCATGGGGGCGATAAAAGCGGATTCGGTAAAGGCCATGACCGCCTGCTGGCTCATATAGGTTTGAAAAAGCGAGGCCACCCCGGCCCCCAGGATGAAATATTTGCCGATGGTGAAAAATTCGTCAATGCTGTGATCCAGCACCCTTTTCCAGGTGCCGGGACTGAAGAAAGAGGGCCTGGAGTGTGTCTCTCCAGCCATGGGGAGATCCCTGGCAAAGGGGCGACGGCCGCCTGATTCTAAGGCCAGGTAGACAATAAAGCCCACAATAAGGGCTGCCGCAGCAGCCAGGACAAACCTGAGCACAACTACGTCCAGGTTGAACCTGAAGGCATAAAATGTAGAGGCCAGGACCACCGGGTTTAAAATGGGGGCGGCCACGAGGAACACTGTGCCTGCACTTATGGGCATGCCCTTGCGCACCAGTCCGCGCACCACGGGGATTATGGCGCACTCGCACACCGGAAAAACCGCGCTCAGGGCCAGGGCCGGAGGCAGGGAAAGTACCGGGTTTCGGGGCAGCTTTCTTCTGAAGAAGTCCGCGGGGATAAATACCAGTACCAGAGAGGAAAAGAGCGCTCCCAGGAGAATAAACGGGGCGGACTCGAAAACAATGCTCAAAAAGAGCATGGCCGAGGTGTGCAGGGTGTCCAGGGTCATTTACGGCAATACTTTGTCTTGTGTGTTCAGAGCTCTTTTTCAGGTGAAATCCGGTTGTTTCCCTCAGCACATTGCATGAGGATATGGAAAAAGTCCTGGACATACTTTCCGGAGATGACCCGGGTCAAGTCAAAATTTATGTCCTGCTGCAGAAACTGTCCTCCAAAGGCCAGAAAAAGGTTGCGGGAGAGCTGGCCTACCTGATCCATTATATCAGCATATTCTTTTGATCCCAGGTCGCTGTAATCGAAGAGGCGGCAGGCCAGGGGGCGGTGGTGGAAGAAAGAGCACTTGCGGTTCTGGTTCAGGGGGCACAGGGAACATTCCAGGGGCTCATCTCCCTCTCCGGTCCCGTTGGTTCCACAGGCCTTGCGGATGAGCTCCTGCCTGCTTTCCCGGGTTAAAACGGTGTTTATCTTGTGGGAGATGTAAACCGCCTCCACTAAGCTCACCCGGACGTCCAGTGAGCAGCACAGGATATGTTCTCTGCCGCACAGACGCCTCCCCTCCAGGTTTATCTCGACTCTGTTTAGCAGGACCTCCAGGTCCTTGAAGAAAGGGGTGAGATCCACAATGTTTTTTTGTTCCAGGCTGGGCTCACGGATCTGTAGCCGGCCCTGGAGACGCCCGTACTGCCTGAGCAGGCTCCACTGATTGTAGTTGGCCGGCTGGGAGCGCAGGGGATTTAGCAGTTTGTTTACCTTTCTGGAAGTCAGGCCCTTGCGCAGGAGGTAAGCCGCGGTGAGGGTGCCGGTGCGGCCGATGCCGTGGCGGCAGTGTACCAGGACTTTTTTGCCTAAGTAAATGGATTCGTCCATCCATTCCAGGGCGTTGTCCATGGTTTCCATGTCCGGGGTTTCCTCGTCCTCCACAGGCAGGTAGTAAACATCAAAGCCGGCCCGGCGTTCGATTTCCGGCAGGTCCGGGAACTCGGCGCACAGGTTCAGGATGGCGTCAATCCCGGCCTGCTTCAGATGCTGCAGGTGGGCGTGGGACATGGGTGCAGGGCCTACCGCCAGGTAGGGCGTAACCCAGCTTACCAAGCTGCTTTTTTTTTGTTTTTTTCTAAAGGGCCAAAGCTGCATCGATTTCCTCTATTATTTGCCTGGCCAGGTCGTTTACATCCAGCCTGTGCATGCTCATGTCCAGAAGCCTGGTCCTGCCCAGGAGGTAGCCCAGTACCAGCATGGACCGCCAGATAGCCTGCTCGTCCTCGCGGGCTGTTTCAGCGCTCAGCATATCTCCCTTGATAAAGCAGGTAAAGCCGAATTGTTCCAGGACGATTTTGATTGCCTCAAGCCTTAATATCTTCTGCTCTTCGCGGGCTCCTCCTCCCTTGAAGCTGAACTGGGCGTAGTTCTGATCCCTGTTAGAACTCATGAGGGAGTCCACCACTGCAAAATGGTAACCAAAGCGGATCTGGGCATGCATGTAATCCCTGGCCACCAGGGCATAGCTGCTGAGGGCAGCGGACTTGGCCGGGTCGAAGATGCCTGCGCTCATTCGGTCGAATTCCTGCCAGTCGAAATGCCAGGTGCTGTGATCCCACTTGATGCTTTTCCAGGTCAAGCCCTGAAACAGTGCCTGAAAGGGTTTGCTGGCCACCTGGTCCAGGGTGATGCGCTCCTGTTTTTCCGCTGAAGGGTGCAGCCCCTCTTCCAGGTCCAGGACACGAAAGGACATAGGAATCTCCAGCTCAAGGATTCTGGAGCTGCCCAGGCCTTTGCCCCTGGACCCGGACAGGGAGAACATTTCGCGGACCCCCATTTCATGGGTGAACCTGATGATATCATGCACGGAGCGGCAGTTCTGGGGGATAAAATCTTCTGACTGGGCGTCTTTCAGGTTCAGGGTGGAGATGCTTTTAAGCACTGAGCGCATCTTTTCGCCCATCCAGGTCTGCCTCTGGGTGGGAGCTGACTGTGCAGCCTGGGACCGTCCCTCGTGTACAGTGCCGCGATAACCGTCCACTGTAACCCAGAGGCCGTCTTCCCACTGCGGCATGTCTTTATCCACATTGATAACCGCCGGGACTGCCTCTTCCCTGGCTATAGTGGCCAGGTGACTGGCCGCACTGCCTTCCAGGGCTATAATTGCGCTTATCCTGTCCAGAACCGCTGTCAGTTCCGGATAGAGGCCTGGAGTAACTACGATGACATCTTTGGGAATCTGGGAAATGTTCTCCCGGGAGCGCAGCCTGAAAACCGGGCCCTGGGCCATGCCCGGAGAGGCCCACTGGCCTTTGCACAAGACCGGCAGGTCAGGTTCCAAACCTTTTTGCCCTTCGCTGGCACTGTGAAAAGGACGGGTCTGGACCAGGATGACTCGGTCCTGCTGGTCTGCTACCCACTCGATGTCCTGGGGAAATTCAAAATAATTTTCAAGCTCCAGGGCAAAGCGGTGCAGGTCTGGCAGATAGGCTGGATGATCACTGGAGGGGGCAGGCTCTTTGTCTTTTTCCAGGAAATATTCCCTGGCCCTGGCTTCCCCGCCCACCAGCTTGTCTCCCAGCCCGGAAACAGTGTAGATGCCCATATGTTCTGGATGATTCACATCTGAGGTGTAGATCACCCCGCTTTCCCGGGCCGGCAGCATTTCCAGCACCAGCACGGCCATGGACAGGAGCTCGTCGGGGAAACCGGCTCTTATGCGGTAGCTCAAGGCCCGGGGGGAGTATTTTCCGGCCAGGACTTCCTTGTAGGCCTGGACCCAGTTTTCACGGTCCACGTTTAAAAGGCTTTCGTACTGCCCGGCGAAGCTTAGCTCACTGTCCTCTCCAAAGGCGCTGGAACGAAAGGCCAGTCTTCCTTGAGGCATTTCCTGGAGCCTGTCCTGGAGGGCCAGGTACAGGTCCTGGGGGATTTCTGCATCCAGGACAAGCTGTTGCAGCTGCCTGGAGTATTCTTCCAGGTCTGCCGAGTCCAGGCAGATGTTCCCCAGGATTTCGTTTATGCGGGGGCGCAGATTGTTTGCGTTTAAAAAGTGATTGAAGGCCCGGGTGGTGATGCAAAAGCCCCGGGGAACAGGAAAGCCTTTTTTGCTGATCAGGGCCAGGTTGTGGGCCTTGCCTCCCAGAAGCTCCTGGCTGGCGTGCGGTGAGTCCAGGTTTAGAAACCAGGGGCGCTCATCCGGGCCTGACTGCACGTCGAGAGCAAGCTCCACGTAAAAGGAGACTTTTTTTTTGTAATCCTTGAGCACCCTGTAGCGAAGCGGATTCAGGGCCACCAGGCTCTTGACCAGCATGTCCACGTCCCGCAGGAGCTCTCTGCACAGCCTGGCCACCCGGGCATAATCACAGTGCAGGCCGCGGTAATGGATTTCCTCGATTTCGGCCATTTTTTCCAGGCAGTGCCTGTCCTGGGCCAGCAGGTCCCTGAAGTACTGGTATTTTCGGCGTAGCTGGGCCCCGGGGGCAAAGACCTGCCTGGACCAGTAGCCAAGGAGCTGGGTAAGCCACATCAGCCCGGCCCCTTTGCCTCATCGGCCAGGACCTGGGCCACCTTTTCCTCGAGTTCGTGCTTGTCTATGGGCTTGACCAGGTACTCGTCCGCTCCCAGCTGCAGAGCCCTCTGGGCGGTTTCCAGGGTGGGATATCCCGTGAGCATGAGCACCCTGAGACCGGGAGTTATCTTTTTGGCTTCTTCCAGAACGTCCACCCCGCTCATCTTTTTGAGCTTGATGTCCAGTATGGCCAGGTCCACGTGGTTTTCCCTGAGATGGGCGAAAAAATCGTCCTCCTCGGTGAAGGGATGCACTGTATGTCCTTTGCGTCCAAGAATCCTCTGCACCAGAATGGTGGCGTCCTGGACGTCGTCAAGTACTGCAATGACCGCCATCTTCGTTCTCCTTTTCAAGGGTTTTTCCTTCCAGGGGCAGCTCTACGATAAATACTGTACCCGGGCCGTAACTCGGTGATCTGGGAAAATCCCGGGGCAGGTATTCCACAGGCGGGGGGCTAAGCGCCGATATATCCCCGCCATGGTCCTTGATAATGCCGAAGGACACAGACAGGCCAAGCCCGGTGCCTTTGCCCACGCTCTTGGTGGTGAAGAAGGGATCGAAGATCTTGCTCAGGGACTCTTCTTCTATTCCTGCGCCGGTATCAGCTATGCTGATTATGATTCTCTGCCTGTGGGCGCAAAGCTTGGATTTGACGTATATAACTCCGTCCTGGCCTATGGCGTCTGCAGCATTGTTTATGAGGTTGAGCCAGACCTGCTTCAGGCGTTCGTGATCGCCGACAAAAGGAGGAATATTGGGGTCCAAAGATTTATAGATCCTTATATGGCTCAGGGACAGGACATGCTCCACCAGCTTGATGACTTCTTCCAGGGACCTGTTCATGTCCACAGGCTGGGAGGTGGACTGTGAATATCTGGAAAAGCCCAGAAGGTCGGCAACTATTTTGCGGCAGATCTTGGTCTGCTTTTCTATGGTCTTTAAGTCCTCTGCCCACTCATCATTTTCCACCTCTTCCAGAAGCAGCTGGGTATAGCCCAGGATAATCCCCAGGGGGGTGTTGATCTCGTGGGCCACCCCTCCGGCCAGGCGACCCAGGTCCTCCATTTTCTGGGACTGGATGAGCTGCTCCTGATACTTCTTGAGCATGGTTATATCCCGGGCGGTGAGCAACAGTCCGATAATGTTTTTTTCCTGGTCGTAAACAGGGACTTTGAGTACGTGCATCCATACTTCCCGCCCTTTTCTGCTCAGGGTCACCTCCTTGGACAGGGGCCTGCCTGTGGACAGAATCTGGCGGTCCTCGTGGTAGTTGCTGTCTGCCTGTTCTTCCGGAAAGATTTCAAAGTCCGTCCTGCCCAGGATGTCATCTTCTTTGAGATCGAAATAGTCGCAAAAGGCCTTGCTGGCAAACTGATACTTGAGATTTCTGTCCTGCAGGGTGATAAAGTCCGGGGTGACGTTCATTATTGTTTTGAGAAGCCCCTGCTGCTGGACAATGGTTTTTTCCCGCTCAATCAGTTCGTTGATGTGATTTTTTACAGTCAGGGCCATGACGTCAAAGGCCTCGGACAGGTCCTGGATCTCATCGCCTACCAGTTGTCTGTATACTCTGCATTTGCGGCAGTTTTCAATCTTTTGCCTGTGGCCTATGTTCTGGCAGTCCTCGCACAGGGTTTCCGGGATATACCAGCAGCGCCGTCTTGTGTCTGCGTAGGCGGGGCACTCCTGTTTGCCGCACTGCATTATTTCCCAGCAATGCCTGCGAGGCTCTGAGCTGGTCTGGATGTCCAGGTTGCCCTGTACCACCTCTTCAGCGGACCAGCGCAGCTTGTTCAGACGTCTGGTGACAGTGGTGGCGAACCAGGATGAAAGCACCAGGCCCAGGGTGAGCACCCCCAGGGTGGTCAGAAGAGCGGTCCAGCGCTGGCGCTGGATTAGAATCTCCAGGTGGTCCCTGGACAGACCCAGCCGCACCGTGCCCAGGTTCCTGTCTCCGAGAAGGACAGGAGAAGCGCAGTCGTATATGGTGCCTTTTTCCGTGGACAAAAGCAGAGGCTGAGGGTCTGAGGGGTCCATATTCACCTGGAGCAGGTCGGTGGGAAATCCTCCGGTAAAGGTATGGGACAAGACGTTACCCTCGGTGTCAATCAAGAAGACGTATACCACGTCTTCATACTGGGTGTGAACGTTGTCGATGAGGTTTTTCATCTGCAGGAAATCCGTGGCCAGTATGGGTTCGGCCAGACGGAAGGCCAGACCGGAGCTAAGGGCGCTGCCCCGCTTTTTGCCCTCTTCCAGAAGGGCGGTGGAGGCCATGTTGGACAGGGTCAGCCCGATTATAACGCAGCTTAAGATCAGCATGGCCGCCATGCCCAGGGTGATCTTGGTCCTGAACCTGAGCCGGAAAAGAAAGCTCTTCAACCTGTCAGTCAAGCTCCAGCCCTACCTTTTTGCTAAGATCCCGGATGGGATCGAAATCCTCATCACTTGAAGGGACAAAACCTTTGAAACGCGCCGCTTCCAGTATGTCCCTATGTTCGGGATCGTCGTAATCCAGTTTGAGCATGGCCTCTTTAATTTTTGCAACAGTTTCATCTGTAAGCCTTGGGCTGTGTGCGTAGACCCACCCCGGATACCACCTGCTGTGATCAATGACTTTGATTTGACGGGTATCGATCTTGTCTTCCACCACGCTCAGGGAGCCTTCCCGGATGGCACCGATATCATGCAGCCCGGAATAAACTCCGAGGATCACGTTTTCCTGCCTGCCTCCTGCAAATACAACTTCTGCAAAATCATCAAGGGTTATTTCGTGTTCCACAAAGTGGCCCAGGACAAAGAGGTATCCCCCGGCAGAGGAAGGATCCACTGCAACCCAGGAGGTGCCCTTGCAGTCTTCTAAGGTCTGTATTTCCTGGTTATCCCTGCGGGCTATAATCTTGCCCCGGAACTCGGCCCTCCCGTCCTCTTCAATAATGCGGGTGAAGGCTTCTCCGCCGAAGCGACCGGCCAGCTTGGCGTAGACAAAGGGGTTGGAAAAGGAAATGTCTATTTTTCCCTGGCCGAATTTATTTATATGATCGTCGAAAGTATCCGGAAACACCTGGCGGATGGACAGCCCGGTTTCCTGAGACAGGTACTCCACCAGACGGTTGTGCCGCTGAAAGGATTCCGTATGGGAGTACTGGGGAAGATAGGCATAAGTCAGTGCGGCGGCCTGGGGCCTGATGGAGATCTCCTCGCGTTTTTCCAGGCTCACCTTGACCGGGGTTTCGTCCTCGCCGCAGGAAAAAAGAAAACCCAGCGACAGGACAAGTAGCATCAGGCAAAGTACGCTTTTTTTGTGCATAAAGTCAACCTTTTCAATATCCAAAGCGGGCTACGCCCGCAACCCAATAAAGAAAAGAGCTATTTGACAGGATTAACCACGCCAAAGACGCGTGGCAGGCATAGATTAAGAGATTGATTAAGAGAAAACCATTTTTGTCCTGGCTCCCAGTTTAATGCCCTTCGGGCTTGCTCTGCGAGCAATTAAACGGGACAGGCGGAAGCCAGGCCAAAAGGTAATCACTCCGGCACTCACTTTTTAGGAGTAATCCCACCGGGGCGTAGACCCTATGGGCCGGAAGCTTTACTGAGTACTGTCCGGTACTCATGAATGCCGGAAGAAAGTGAGTGCCGGATGGCTAATGTAATCTGCGGCTTCCGGCCGCTGATTGCTTATCCTGTCAATCCTGTTAATCCTGTCTAAGTTTCTTGTTTTTTCTGACAGGATTTCAGGAATAAACCACTAACGCGGAATGTGCCTGCAGCCCAGTTATCTGTTTAGCGCTTTTAAGGAAAGCAGGGGACAGGCACTCCGGGACCCACTTGAGCATCATTTTGTGCTTAAAATATCTCATTTTTTGGGACAAGTGGGTCCCGGAAGAGCCAGTCCCCATGCCACATGCAAAGCGCTAAACAGATACCAGCCCAGTTATCTGTTATTAGGTATGAGGTAAGATGAAGGCAGGTTGAAGACTGCACTTCCGGATAACAAATAACTATTAACCATTAACTATCAACAGGCAACAACTACTTCCCAAAGGGACACTTGGGATATGTGCAGGACTTGCAGGCCAGGCACAGGGATCCGTCCGCCATCTGGGCCAGGTCCAGACGGGTTATTTTTAAGCCGGCCAGAAGCCTCGGCAGCAGCAGATCAAAGCTGGTGGTCTTGAAATAAAGTGCACAGGCCGGCACTCCAATGACCGGTACAGAATCAATCCAGCAGAGCATGGTCATGGCTCCGGGCAGGATGGGGGCTCCGTAGAGCATTTCACTGGCCCCTGCCTCCTGAATGGCTTTGCGGGTGACATCGTCAGGGTCAACAGAAAGTCCGGCCGTGGTTATGATCATATCGCAGCCGGAATCCAGAAGCCGGGTAAGGCAGGATTTTATCTCTTCTTTGTCATCTGGGCAGATTATAGACCTGTTTACCTCCGAGCCAAGTTTTTGCACCTTGTCCTTTATGATGGGCTCGAAGCGGTCCTGGATAATACCCTCGAAAACCTCTGTCCCGGTGATGAGCAGCCCCACCTTTTTTTGCATAAGCGGCAGGACTTTGAAAAGCGGCCCCTGGTTCAGTACCTGCATGGCCTTATTGAAGTTAGATCTGGGAAGGTACAGGGGTATGGCCCTGGTACCTGCGATGACAGAACCTTTTTTCACCAGCATATAGCTCTGACGGCTGGCGCACATGACCTGGGGCACCAGGTTGAAAGCCAGAAGATTGTCTTTCTGGGCCACAAGCAGGCCGTCCCGGCCCGCCTTGAGATTGACCCGGCCTTCTCTGGGAGGCAGGCCAAGCTCCACTCCTTCACCGGCCATGGCCCGGGCAAAACTTTCGGCTGCCTCGTCCTCATGTACCCAGTCCTTATCGCTGGGCGCAGCTTCGGTGTAGAGGTTCTGCCTGCCGATCTGCTGCAGGCGGCAGATATCAGAGAAATTTATTTCCTGTCCGCGTTTGATGACCACGCCCTTGGATTTGCCGGGCTCTATGCCGGTCATATCGTGCGCGGCCTTCTGCCCCACGGCCTCATGTACGGACACCTGCTCCAGTTCCGGCTCCTGCATATCCTCGCCTTCTGATATATAGGGGCTGTCCCCGTGGCATCCCCTGCAGGCCGCGCCGTCATCTGCAGGATATGGCTCATTGCATATGGGGCAGACTGCAATGCTGGACATTTTTTTGCGGGTAAGCTGATCCATGTCCACCTGCATGGGCCTGGCGGTAAGTATGTCCCGGCCGGCAGTTCTTATCTGATGCATGAGCCGTTCAAAATCCTGTTCCTGTTTGGGCTTGAGTTTCAGAATCCAGCCTTTTATTTCGTCCCATTTCTCAAGTTTTACAGGATCCACGAATACCCGCACCCCCTGTCCTGTATACTTGTCGTAGAAGGTCAGGGCGTAGCGTCCCAGGTTGACTATTTTCAGCCAGCTGTTGCCCACTGTGCATAAAGTCAGGAGCTGAACCGCATCGGGCAGGCACTTGGGGGTTTCCACCACGGCGTCAAAGATGGTGTCCGGGGGCAGGGCATCCCTGGCCATATCCACCATGATCCCGCCTACTATTATACCCGGGGCCGGGCTGCCGTGAAAATTTCGAACCACCTCCAGAAATTCTTCGAACTCATAACCGCCGATACGCATTCTTGTCTCCCCTGTTGTAACTATTGATTTGCTGTTTATGATTTGCTGCTGTCCCAGAATCTTTCGGGTATCCTGCCCTCTTTTTCCACTTCGTGCATACTTATCATTTCTTCCTGCCCTGTTTCACCGGGCTTTAGACCGGGCTCAGCCGGTGTATCCGGCATTTTCTTTTTGATTTGCGCCCAGAATATGCGGCACAGGATATACATGGGGATGAGAACCGCGGCAAAGCCCACGCTCTGGCCCAGAACAGGCAGAGGGAAAAGCAGTGCAAACTCGATGTGGCCGAACCGGGTATTCATCCAGCCCAGGGCAAAGGGGACCGGCCATAGAACGGCTGCCCCCATGGTGAGCATATTGAAGAAGTATTTGCCAAAGGCCTCGTTGGCTTCCTTGTTGCAAGCCCGGTAGTTTTCCTTGTCCTTGAGCAGAAGCGCCTTGACCGAGAGGTTGTGCATTCTGACCATGTTGGACCGGAACCGTCGGATATGGTTGCGGTTGATCCAGGATCCGATGCGGAAAGTTATTTCCCCGGCGAACACACACCAAAGGCAGAGGACAAAAGTGCCGAAGAAGAAGCCGTTGACCGGGTTTTCAAACCACCTGTAGGGGGCGATGAGCACCAGGTCCAGCATGATTATCAAGTGATCCCACCAGTTCATAAGGTATCCGTTGTTTGAAAAACTATCGCAGAAGCAGCGGCAAAAAGCAAGCAGGGCGGCTTTAACCCGGTTAAAGCCGCCCTGGATTGTCAAGTCACTTTAGACTGCAGGTTTAGGGCCTGGTCAATCAGCCGGCACCGGCCAGGAATTCATGGATCTGGGTGCCGGTGATGCCCATGATGATGTAGTTGATGCCCACGTAAAAGGCCAGGACGATGAATATCCTGGTGAGGACCTTTTCCGGAATATACTGCGAAGTGCGCGGTCCTATCATGGAGCCGATGAATATGCCCACCAGCTGAGTCCCGATAAGAGACCAGTGAACCAGCACGCCTGCAGCCAGGTAGCTCAGGATAGCGGTGATCATGCCCACGAGCACGGCCAGGGCCGAAGTCCCTGCGGCCAGGTACATGGGCAGTCCGGCCACGGCAGTGATAAAGGGCACCAGCATGAAGCCACCGCCCACACCCAGAAATGCGGCAATGGCTGCGATGACAAAGCCGCCCAGTATGGGGAACAGGGGGTTAAAAGAGAATTCCACCCCATAAAAGGCAAAACTGATCTTTTTGGGGTTAAAGGAGGTCATTTTCACCCCGAGCTCGGAAGTGTCAATGGCTTCGCCGCTTCTCTTGCGTTTCATGGTTTCTTCAAAGGCCTGGGCTGCTTCTTTGGCCTTTTTCTTGCTTTTCTGTCCCCTGGGGGTGGTCTGGTAGAACATCCAGCAGCCCAGGGCCAGAACAAAGATGCCGAAGAGAGAGATGTAGTCTTCGAAGGAGATACGCCCGGCGGTCAGGGTGGGCACCAGATAGCTGCCCAGGATGGAGCCTATGGCCAGGGCAATGCCCACCGGAATAACCAGCCGGCCCAGCTTCCAGTAGTTGAGGGTGGAGACCAGGGCGCTGAAGCCCACCATAAACTGGTTGGATACCCGGATGGAGTCTGTAACAGCGGTATTTATGGCTGCAGATTTACCTTCGAACTTGTCTGCATAGGCCCCCAGTCCATAGATGGATATGTGACCTATGCCTGCGGCAATTCCGCCAAAAGCTCCGACTGTGGAAAAAATCCAGCCAACCACGATGGCCCAGATAAAGGCGATAAACAGATTGATCTGCGGCGCACCGGGTATGCCCAGATACCCTTCCGGGTCGTCTTTGTCCAGATGTCCTGATTCGTGGGCACTCTGGATGGCTTCTTCCAGGAGATGAGGATCTTCGATGATTTCCTCAACATCTACATCCGCAAAAGCCATGCCCTGCAGAGCCAGAAACAGGGCCAGTGAAAAAAGGCAGGCAAGGAAAAATTTTTTGTGCATGGGTCCCTCCTAAAAGTAATAGATTGGAAAATACTTATTTTTTGTCCTGTCTGGATAACAGAACACGACTTGCAAAGCTCTCCCTGGTTCTGGCCGAAGCCTGGTTGGGATCAATGAAGCTCAGGGCGTGGGCAGTACAGGCTGTAACACAGGCCGGTTTCTCTCCCCGGTCTATGCGGTCGCTGCAGTAGTCGCACTTCATGATTCGCCCATTGGTCTCGTCCCACTGCGGAATATCCCAGGGACAGGACATTATGCAGGCCTTGCAGCCCACGCAAAGTTCCTCCTGGACCATGACTATGCCGTCCTTGTCCCGCTTGTACAAAGCACCTGTGGGGCAGGCATGCACGCACCAGGGGGTTTCACAGTGAAAACAGGGCAGAAAAAGATTCAGATACCTGGGCTTTTCCTTTCTCTTGACCGGGCCGATGGTCACCAGCTGGCCCAGCCTGGCTCCCTCGGGAACCCTGTTTTTGGCTTTGCAGTGCACTTCGCAGGCTTTGCAGCTGATGCACCTTTTACCGTTGATCTTGATGAGATAGCTGCTCATGTCTTGACCTCCTTAAGTATGGCCTGATTGAAATTGTATCTTTAAGCATCCCGGATGCCCGCCTGTAAGCGCTTTTATAACGAACCACCCCGGCCTCTCCTTAACCAGGGAGGGGGGTAGACTGTGGTGTACGTATAAAATGACAAACTGATAGCAACATAAGTGAAATAATTAAGGTTGAGATTGAGTTTGAAGCTTCCTGCAGGGTCTGGTAAAAGCTGTTGCGTATTTTTGAAAATGCATATCTTTTTATCCGGATTTAATGTTAAATAGCTTTTAACATTCTCGTGTCACTGATAGGTTCAGATGCTTGCACATGGCAACAGTGTGCTGAAAATAACAATCTTTTTTTGGAGATTTTTTTGCAATTATCTTGTATAACTGTATTTTTATTTTTTGCATGTCTTCCTGGAGTGTGTCTGATTTATCCTGTGTCAGGTAATTAATGATCATGTTCACATGAATTATGTCTACCATTGCCTTTATTCACGGCCAGTAACCATTCAGGGGGATGCCTAAACCGGCCCGGGGACAGTCCCCGCGACACCTTTCCCGCACAAATACCAAAATTACAGACGCGAAGTTTTGTGAATCTGCACAGTTAGTACTTAGCGGGGACAGTCCCCGGCCTAGTGCCAGTTATAAACACCGAAGACCCCCTGAATGGTTATCACGGCCATTGTCCTGAACTCTGCTTCCTTCAGCCGGCCTGCTTTTATCCCTGGCCCTGTACTCGAGCCTGGCCAGCAGGTCGTATTTGAATTCGTTGCGGGTGTATCCGGCAAGATAGATGTTGCTGGAGAAGGCCAGTGCCCCGGCTGGACAGGTCTCCACACACAGACCGCACAGGCTGCAGTAGTTGTAGTTCAGCTTGAAAGATGTGGGGCTGCGCCTGGCAATCCCCGGCAGGGCCCTGGCTTTGGGCATGGGAATGAGAAAATGCCCCTGGTCATGGTCAGGAGGCTTGCCGGTCTTTTTTGGAGCAAGGTGAGGTCTTTTGTGAGAGACCTTGATGGAAATGCAGGCCCCGGGGCAGATTCTGACGCATGCACCGCAGCCGATGCATCTGGAGGCCCCCGGGTCTTCCGCGGATGGAACCAGTTCCACATGGCCTCGGTATCCTTCCAGGGAAGGTACAACCTGCCGCGGATAATGAACAGTAACGGGAGGACGGAAAAAATTGACAGACGTGACCTTGAGTCCTACGCCCAGGCTCCACAGTCCTTTGATAGTTTTTCTGATAGTGCTGAAAAACATGGCTTCCATCATTGTTGTCAGGTTAGCAGGCGGTACCAGAAGGCAGTGCATCATCAGATGTAATGCAGTATCTTCCTGTACCCTCAGAGGAAAAACATACTTATTGTGTAGGAATATTGTTCTTGCAGTATAACTCATTACATTTTCTTTGTAAAACAGTTTTCTTGCAAGTCTGCATGTCCTGAAAAGTACAAGCTGCGTGTTCTGAATAATCACATGAGTTTTGTAATTTAAAATATCTATTTAGACATCATTTTTTACGGATATGCTTATCCATATCAGCTGTTGTTTTACCTGTCATCAGGCTTTGGTGCTGTTCTGGATGGGAGAGAATGTGTTTTTTTTCTCGAAATACTTTTTTGCTTGTCATAAATCCTGGTGTTTGCTACTGACAATAAAAAGCTTGGAGGATAATATGACTGACAACAAAGTTTACAGTGTATGCGGCATGTGTACGGTCAGGTGCCCCATAGAAGTGGAAGTGCATGGGGACCAGCTCAAGTTCATACAGGGCAATCCCCACTCTGCCCTCAAGGGCGCCCTGTGTGCCCGCGGCGGAGCAGGTGCCGGGCTTATCAACGATCCGGACCGCATCCGTCACCCCCTGATCCGTACGGGCAAGCGCGGAGAAGGACAGTGGCGCAAGGCATCCTGGGATGAAGCACTGGATTATGTGGCGGACAAGCTTGGGGGGATAATTCAGGAGCATGGCGGGCGCTCTTTATTGTGGTCAGACCGGGGAGGGCCTTTCCGTGATCTGCATCAGGCATTCGTACGCGGTCTTGGTTCGCCCAACTACAGCAACCACGACGCTTCCTGCGCTCGCAATGTGCAGCACGCGGCCATGTCGGTCATGGGTTACGGCCGCAAGGGGGTGGCTTATGATCTTAAAAACGCAAAACATGTTGTGCTGCAAACACGCAATATCCTGGAAGCAATCAATGTAAAAGAAGTCAACGACCTTCTGGATGCCGTGGACAACGGCTGCAAGGTCACGGTCATAGATGTGCGGGCCACCAAGACCGCGGGCAAGGCGGACCGTTTTCTCATGATCAGGCCCGGAACAGATTATGCCTTTAATCTGGCTGTCATCAACGAGCTCATCAACAAGAACCTTTATGATGCAGACTATGTGCACAGCTTTGTGCAGGATTTTGATCAGCTGCGCAATTTTGTCCAGGACTATACTCCGGAATGGGCCGAGAAAAAGACAGGCATCAAGGCCAGGGAGATCCGCGACTTTGTGGTGGACCTGGTCAAGGCCATGCCTTCCGTAGTCTGGCATCCCGGCTGGAATACCGCAAGATATACCGATTCTTTCTATGTCTCCAGGACCATATATATTATCAATGCATTGCTTGGCAGCATCGGGGTCAAGGGCGGCCTGCCCTTCATGGCCAAACCCGGGGACTGCGGCAGCAAGGGCCTCAAGGCCCTGGCATCCCTTTATCCCAAGCCCGAAGATGAGCGGGCTGACGGGGTAGGCACCAGGTATGGACATTTTGATCCGGGTCCAGGGCTTTTGCATTTGGGCTTTCAGGCCATAGAAAAGCAGGATCCATATCCGGTAAAGGCCTACATAGCTTACCGGCACGATCCATTCATGGCCTTTCCCGACCCCGAGGCCCTGAAGAAGATTACGGACAACCTGGACCTCATGGTATCGGTTACTTTCTCCTGGTCAGCCACGGCCTGGAATTCCGACGTGGTCCTGCCCTTGTCTCCATATCTGGAGCGCGAAAGCATCATAGCCGCTAAAAACGGCCTTAAGCCGCATTTCTTTGTGCGCCACAGGGCACTGCCGCCCAAGTACGACACCCGGGCCGACTGGGAGATACTCTGCGGCCTGTCCCAGAAAATGGGTCTGGATAAGCTGGCTTTTGAATCCATCGAAGACATCTGGCGCTACCAGCTTGCGGATACCGGGGTAAAACCTGAGGACTTCAAGGCCACCGGCATGGTATCTCTAACTGACAAGCCCATCTATTTTCCCAGGGAGCAGTTCAAGTTCAAGACCGCCTCGGGAAAAATTGAAATAATCGCCCCCAAATGGGAAGAGGCAGGCATTCCTTCTCTTAAGCCGTATGAGGACAAACAGGCTCCCAAGAAGGGCTGGTTCAGGATCACCTTCGGTCGCTGCGGCGTACATACCCAGGGTCATACCCAGAATAATCCAATCCTGCATGAGCAGATGCCCGAGAACGAACTCTGGATCAACGACAAAAAAGCCGCGGAAATGGGCATAAGCAACAATGACTTAGTCAAGGTCAGCGGCTCCAACGGTTATTCAGGCAAGATCAAGGCTTATGTGACGGAATTTATGCATCCGGACGCGGTATTCATGGTCCACGGCTTCGGAAGTGACGTCCCGGCGGAAACCAGGGCCAGAAACAAGGGAGTTGCCGACCACCGGCTCATGAAAGGCGGCCTGGACATCTGGGATCCTGCCGGAGGTGCAGTGGCCCTGCAGGAACATTTTGTAAAGGTGGAAAAGGCATAATTTGTGAATTTTGAATTCAGGGATTTAGGGATTCAGGGATTGTGGGGTTGAGGGATTGAGGTTGCGGGGTGGCCCGCGGCAGATTTTAAAGCCAAAAATAAGTAAGCGGCCGCATTCTGGAGAGCATATCCAGGATGCGGCCGTTTTTTTGTGCCGGTTTTATGCTGTCTGTATTACTGTTTGACCATGGGCTGGCCGCAACAGACCAGTTCGCCGCCTCCGGCTTCCTTGACTTCAACAACATTGCCGCAGATTTCGCACTTGTAGATTTCTCCAGTTTCGGGCATGACTTTCCTCCGTCATAAGTTGATGGTTTGATTGATAATCCGCATGAATGACCAATATCTGCACAGCTATACTGCTGTGAGATCAGTCAGTATTATAAACCATTGTCGCCATCCGGGCAAGACCTGCAAAAAAATTATTAAGGAGAGTTGTATGGACATCAGATCAATTGCACATCTTGGACGTTTCCGGGAGATTATCACCACCCTGGCAAAATACGGGTTCCACGACATAGTGGAGCGCCTGGAGATACCGGGGCTCAAGTATCTGAAGAAAGTCAAGCCAAAGCATGAGGACCTGCACACCTGGGAGCGGGTGCGCAAGATACTGGAGGAGCTTGGACCTACGTTTATAAAGCTTGGCCAGATCCTTTCCCAGCGGGCGGATATCGTTCCCGAAGGGCTGATGAAGGAGCTCAGCAAACTGCAGGATGATGTGCATGCCGAAGACTTTGAGGACATAAAAAAGGTCCTGGAAAAAAACTACGCAGCACCTCTGGATGATATCTTTTCGGAAATAGATCCTTTGCCCCTGGCTGCAGCCTCCATGGCCCAGGTGCACCGGGCCCGGCTAAGAGAAAACGGCCGGGAAGTGGCCCTGAAGGTTCAGCGTCCGGGCATTGAAGAGACCATTAAAAATGATCTGGAGATACTGGAGAAAATCGCTGTGCAGCTGGACGGGCGTATGGAGTATTTCAAAGTCTACAACCTGCCGCAACTGGTGCGGCGTATCAAGAAGCTCATTTTTTCCGAACTCAACTTCACCTACGAGCTGCGCAATATGCAGGTGGCTGCGGCTCAGATGAAGAATGAGCAAAGGCTCAGGGTTCCGGATACATTTCCGGAGCTAAGCACCTCGCAGGTGCTGGTCATGGAGCTTTGCAAGGGCACGCAGATGAAGAACGTAGATATTGCCGGGCTTACAGGCAGGGAAGAACTGGCAAAAAGCGCTTTGCACTTCACCCTGCGCCAGGTGCTGGGCCAGGGTTTTTTTCATGCCGATCCCCATCCAGGCAACATCCTTGTGGACGACGAGGAAAACCTGATCATCCTGGACTGGGGCATGGTGGGCAGACTCACCCCCAAGGTGCGCCATGATCTCATAGACCTCATCGCGGCTATAGTGGAAAACGATGTGGACGAGGTTACCGAGCTTCTGCTCAACTTTACCTCGGGCACGGAAAACATCAATATGGATGCCCTGCAGGGGGAGGTGCTGGAAATCGTCAGCCACTTCACCCGCATGCCGCTTAAGGAGATCAACCTGGGCCGGCTTTTGATGGAGTTGACCACTGCCCTGCGGGAGCACGGCAGGGTGCTGACATCGGATCTTTCCATAATGATCAAGTCCCTGATAACCGCTGAGCAGACGGCCAAGATGCTCTACCCGGACCTGGATGTAGTGGGGGAGGCCGAACCCATTCTGCGCAGTATAGGTAAGGAGCGCTTCAAGCCGGACAATCTGCTCAAGGGACTGTACAAAAACTTCAGATACCTGCTCAGGTTTCAGTACCAGCTGCCCAGGCAGGCCATGGATATCATCAGCAAGCTGGACCAGGGACAACTGGCCATCCGCTTTCGGCATGAAAACCTGGAAGGCATGCAGACCACCATGGAAACAGTGGTCAACAGGCTGGTGGCGGGCATAATTGCCGCGGCCCTTTTTCTGGGGGCGAGCATGATTTTTGTCGCGGATACAGGCCCCATGCTGTGGGGGCACCCTCTGCTGGGCACTCTGGGATACGCTGTGGCCACAGTCCTGTGCCTGAATCTTGTGGTGACCATGCTTCGTTCCAGGAGACGGCGGTTTAGGAAATGATTGAACTGAAGTTGTGGTTTCCTGTATGTTATGGGCGGCCATGTAGCAGGCTGTTCACCTCCAGGGGCGGGCTTTTGTCCTTTTGTCGTTTGAGTTTAAGTCCCTGCACGGGACACCTGCTCACGCACACTCCGCAGCCCATGCACAGGTCCTGTGAGACCACGGGGCCTTCCCTGGACATGGCGATGGCTTGAAAAGGACATGCCTGGGCGCATTCGCCGCACTTGATGCACAGCTCCTGGTCCGCATCTGCTGCGTAACCTGATGAGGCCAGCATGGGCACACCGTTTCTGTGCGCCTGCATGGCCCCGCAGCAGCAGGAGCAGCAGTTGCAGATGGCGTAGAACCTGCCCAGCATGGCATCCTTGAAAAAGGCATGCTGCACGTGTCCCCTGGCGTGTTCCTGCTCCAGTATCCGGCAGGCCTCATCAGAGGTGATTCTTCGGGCCTTGCCGGGATGGTGCTCCAGGATGAAGCCTGCAAAGGGCTCGCCTATTATGAGACAGACCTGCAAAGGCTCGCAGGGATGCGGACTGGAGGCCCTGCAGGGGCACTTAAGGGCCACTATGTGCCCTGGGTTTTTAAGTACGATGCGCCTGGCCCGGTCGTAGGGAATGACCTGTTCCAGATTTCCCAGGTCCACGCTTTTGTTGATCTGTACCAGTCTTTTGGCCTCCTGGACAGGCAAGACTTTACCGTGATAGCCGTGGGCGAATTTTATTCTGGCTCTGGCCCTGGCCCGTGAGTCATTGGCGCGCAGAAGCACCCGGACAGAACGGAGAACTTTGCCGGCAGGCCCGGACAAAGGGTGCCTGCCCGTGGCCAGGGAAATATAAAAATACGGCCAGCGGCCGTATATATATCCGTGCAGCCTGGAAGAAAGAGAGTCATCCGCATCCCGGGACGCCTCGGTAAAAAAAGCTCTGGTGGAAGGTCTAATCCATCTGGTCAATCTGCTGGTCCTCCGGGTAAGAAGTTAAGCTTTTTTAAGCAGCTTGTTGCGTAACGAGTAAATAGCAATAGTTGACAAAAAAATAAATCAGGCAAAAAAGAGCTTGATTTTTTTTGCAATTTTGTTTAGCAGTTGCCAAGTTTAGTCATACAACATAACCTGTGGTAAGATATGAAAAAAATCATCTGCATTACCGTCATATACCTGTTTCTCCTGGCTGCGCCCCTGAACTCCTCGGAGTTTGCCATGCCCATGCCCACCGGATCGGCAGCCCAGCTTCAGAGCATTGAAACCCAGGACACCAGGGGGCTGGCGGACAATCTTTCCTTTATCTCCGCAGGAGTGGTCAACACCCTTATGGGCATGCTCGGGGAGTGATTTTCTGCCTGGCTTTCTGCATGCCCATGTTCCACTGGACCATCTTTAACCAGAACCCATGGCAAAAAGGGTACTTTTCATCTCGGGCTGGGCCGGATATCCTGAGCTTTTCCCGCATCTCGGCACCCATTCTTTTTTTGTCCTTCCTTTCGTCTCTCACAGTCAGAGCGACATAAAAAAACTTCTGCGCTCCCATGCATGGGATATTGTCCTGGCCTGGTCCCTGGGGGCCAGCCTGTGTCTGCAATGCCTTGGATCAATAAGTACCAGACATCTGGTTCTGATAGCTCCCTTTCTGGATTTTACCCGGCACACCCCGGTTAACGGCATTCAGGACATGTTAAATGGTCTGGGCAAAAATCCTGAAACCACTGTGCGCTGGTTCTGGCGCAGATGCGGGATAAAATCTGCACCCCGGGTCAGGCGTGGTGATGTAGAAGGACTTGCAAGGGGACTTGAATACCTTATGCAGCCAGGACCTGAACACGTCCAACACCGGGAAATGAAATTTCCTGCAACCCTTATCCACGCAAACCAGGATAAAATTGTTCCCAGGCAGGCTTTACTCGAGGTGCATGCGGCCCTGGGCCAGGGAAGACCGGTTTATACTCCCGGCGGACATTTTATTGCTGAAGAAAGAATATGGCAAATTATCCATGAGCAGACAGGTACAAAAATATTTTGACCGGGCTGCAGATACATACCTGGAAGAGGCCGTGATCCAGGAGGAGGCGGCCGGGCAATGCGCCGGGAACATACCCCGGGGATACTACCCCAGGGTCCTGGAAATAGGAGCCGGAGGGGGGCTTCTTACCCGGCACTGCCTGGAAAGAATCCGGGCCGGTATATATCTGGCCATGGATGTTTCTTTTTCCATGCTGGGGCTTTTGCCCCGGGACAGTGTTGTCCCTGTTCAGGGGGATGGGGAGACTCCGCCCTTGAGGGAGGGATCACTTGATCTGCTCGTAAGTTCCTCGGTGATGCAGTGGTATGCAGGAGGGGGGCAAAGTATTGCCCGCAGCTTAAGGCTCTTGTGCCCGGGCGGATTTTTCTCCCTGTCTTTTTTTGTGGCCGGAACTTTCCGGCAAATGAAACATATAAGCTCCATGTCGGGCTTTGGCTCAGTCTATCCTCTGCCCCGGGTCCGGGAATGTATGGCTGCCATGGCCAGATCCGGGACAGAATATACGTCCCGGGTTGAAAACTATACAGTCTATTATGATTCAGTGCAGGGATTTTTAAAGAGCCACAAGGGCACCGGGGCCGGGTACACTGGCAGGAGGCCGGTGTTCGGCAGGCAGTGTTATCGAAATTTCTGCCGCATGTACCTGGAAACATATGGTGAAGGCGGCCGGATCCCTGTGGATTACCGGGTGCTTTATATCCGGGGGCAAAAGAAATGAGTCAGTGAGAGGTTGTCAGGCGGGTTCCAGACCCATGTCCGTGATCATCTGCATATCCTCTGCAACTCCTCTGCCCTGACGGGTAAGATAATTGCCTGTCATTAGCCCGCTGGCCCCGGCCATGAAGATCAGGGGGTGGAGTTCTCCCAGGTTTTCCAGCCTTCCGCCGCAGACGATGATTTCATGCCTGGGGAGCATGTAACGCAGCATGCAGATGATTTTGAGGCACCGCAGGGGAGTTAACTGGTCATTATTTTCCAGTGGTGTGCCGGGTATGGGAACCAGGAAATTTACCGGCACTGCGTCCACATCAAGCTCTCTTAGAGTCAGAGCCAGTTCCAGGACGTGTGCGTCACTCTCCCCCAGGCCGAATACAGCTCCGCTGCAGACAGACAGCCCGGTCTGTCTGGCCAGGCGCACCGTTTCAGTTCTCTGGGAGTAGTCGTGAGTGGTGCAGATGCTGGGGAAGAATCCAGGAGCGGTTTCCAGGTTGTGATGATAGCGGGTCAGGCCGGCATCTTTTAGTTCCTGGAGTTCTTGTTGCTTCAGCACTCCAAGGGAGGCGCAGGGGCTTATGCCCTGAGATGCAAGCTCTCTTGTCACCCGACAGACCTGTTGCACCTCTTCTGCCTCAAGCCCCTTGCCTGAGGTGACCAGGGAAAACCGGTTCACCCCCTGGGCAGACATGTTGCGTCCTTCAAGGCTCATCTGTCCCGGGTTTTTCAGGGGATAGCTGTTTATACTGGTGTTGTGGTGGGCTGACTGGGCGCAAAAGGCACAATCCTCGGAGCATTTGCCGGACTTGGCATTGGTTATGGCGCAGACCCTGATTTTATTTGCGCAGAAGTTGCGTCGTAAGAGCTCGGCCCCGGGGAAAAGTCTGTGTGTTTCCTCATAGGGCAGTTCAAGGAGTGTTTTCTGCTCCGAGTCTGCAAGCATGTTGCCCTGGGCTGTTTTCAGGGCCAGGTCCAGGAAGTACTGCATATTTTATCCAAAGTATTCCGCAAATTTTGATTTAAGCAGCTGTGGAGTGATTTCCGGCATGGTCTGCACCTGAGCCAGGACCGGTGTTCTGCCGAAATATTCGATGGCCTGAACATGGTCCATATTGGGCTCGCCGTTTAAAATAACCCCCAGAATCTTCACGCCGTAACAGCCCAGGGCGTTTATGGTCAACAGGGTATGGTTAATCACCCCCAGTCTGTTGGGGGCGACTATGAGCACCGGAACAGCCAGAGACCGGACCCAGTCCAAGATGAGCAGGTCATTATTCAGGGGAACCATAATCCCGCCGGCACCTTCGATGACGAGAGTGCCTTGTGCATCAGGTATGTGCAGTCTTTGGGGGTCGATAAAAACACCATCCCGCTCTGCAGCAAGGTGGGGCGAAAGGGGCTGCCTTAGTGTGTAGGCCTCGGGGATGATTTTTACCCGGTCAAGCCCTGCCCACAGGGCAACCTGCTGGCTGTCCAGGCCCTGGTCTGATCCGCTTTGCACCGGCTTCCAGTAATAAGCCTCAAGCCCGGCAGCCAGCAGGGCGCTGATGACAGTCTTGCCCACTCCGGTATCAGTGCCGGTTACAAAAAAACACCGCGGGAAAAGCAAATGACTTCGACCTACTGGCTGACCCTGATTTTCTGGCCGGGCTGAATGGGGTCGTCAGGACCAAGGTCATTTAGTTCGCGTATCTCGTCAACAGAAATGTCGTACTCAAGGCTGATGCGAAAAAGGTTCTCTCCGGCCTGCACCTCATGATAGACATACTCCTCGTCAGCTTCGGGCTCAGGCCTTTCTGCCGGTTCCGGTGGCTGCACCGGCTCAGGGTCAGGCCTGACTGGAGGATCTTCTTCCAGTGCGGCCAGTTGCTGGCGCATGTCGTCAATGTTTTCCCGCTGGTCTTCAAGTCTGCGATTTAAATCCCGGGAGGTTTCCCAGATATCGGTAAAGGCCACCTGCCTTTCTTCAGCCTGTTCTTCCAGGATTTGCATACGTTCTTCTAAATTTTGCAGCTTTGAAGAGATTTCCTGTAGTTCTTGAGAAGACACGTCATCTCCGCCCCTGGCGAATATGACCACCAGGATAATAACCAGGGCAATGCCCGCTCCGCCGGCAATGTAGGAAATCAGGTTGTCCGGAGGACGGCCCATCCCGAACTGTTTGCGCCTGGGGTTGCTGTTTTCTTTAGGCTGATCTTCTTCCAGATCATCAAGTTTGTTTATCCAGTTTTTCTTTTCCACGGTATTACCTCTTGTTAATGAGAAAAAGGTTTCAGGCAGTTACAGTTTTTCTAAATATTACAGCCATGGACAGGCAGCAGTCAAGATCCAATGTGTCTGGCAGCCTTGAGCATGGCTGAGGTCAATCTGCTCAGGTCCCCGGACTCTATGATATACGGGGGCATGATGTAAATGAGATTCATAAAAGGCCTGATCCATACCCCATCCTGGACGAACATCTGCTGGATGTCGCCTACAGGGACCTGCCGGTCCAGCTCCAGGACACCAATGGCCCCCAGCACTCTTGCCTGGCGTACTCCGGGAATATTGCCTGCCGTAATCAGTTCGCGCTGCATCTGCTCCTGGATGCGGGCGGTCTTTTCCTGCCAGCCGCTTTCCTGCAGCAGGCGGATGCTGGCCAGGGAAACGCTGCAGGCCAGGGGGTTGGCCATAAAGGTCGGGCCGTGCATGAAAACGCCTGGATCGCCCCTGCAGATGGTTTCGGCGATATGCGTGGTGCAAAGGGTGGCGGCCATGCTCATGTAGCCCCCGGTGAGGGCCTTGCCCAGGCAGATTATGTCCGGGGTGATGCCGGCGTGTTCGCAGGCGAAAAGTCTGCCTGTACGCCCAAAGCCTGTGGCGATTTCATCGGCGATTAAAAGCACCTGGTATTTGCGGCAGAGTTCTCGAACCCGGGCCAGATATTGCGGAGAATACATGCGCATTCCCCCGGCTCCCTGGACTACAGGTTCCAGGATGAACGCGGCCAGTTCCTGGTGATGTGAGGCCATGATCTCTTCCACGGCCTGCAGGTCCTCGGGGGTGCAAGGTCCGTCAAAACCGGATTTTGGGGCCGGGGCAAAAAGATTTTCAGGCAGAAAGCCGGAATACAGGCTGTGCATTCCGTTAAAGGGATCGCAGACGGACATGGCCCCGAAGGTATCCCCGTGGTAGCCGCATCTCAAGGCCAAGAATCTCTTCCTGGACGTATCCCCCCTGGCCTGCCAGTACTGCAGAGCCATTTTCAGGGCCACCTCCACGGATACAGAGCCTGAATCACAGAAAAATACTTTGTCCAGCCCTTCCGGAGTGATGCGGACAAGTTCCCGGGCCAGGTCTATGGCCGGTTCATGGGTAAGACCGCCGAACATGACGTGAGAAGTCTTCTGTGACTGCCCGGCCAGGGCCTTATTGAGCTCTGGGTGGTTGTAGCCGTGGATCACAGCCCACCAGGAGGACATGCCGTCAATGAGCTCCAGGCCGGTGGTAAGCCTTATGCGTACACCACTGGCCGATTCCACAGGATATACCGTTAGAGGATCAATGAGTGAAGTGTACGGATGCCAGATGTGCCCTTGGTCGAACGAAAGCTTTTCTTTCCAGTCCATGTCTGATGGGATTCCTTGTTTGTATTTTATCCTGCAGTTACAGGCATTTTTTAATTCTTTTGCCGTCAGAAGACGGTAACCATTCAGGGGGGGTGCCGGAATCGGCCTGGGGACAGTCCCCGCGACACCTTGCCTTCACAATTACCAAAATTAAAGCGCAAAATTCTGTGATCCTGCACAGACCTACACAGCGAGGGACAGTCCCCAGGCCTTGTGCCAGTAATCAACACCGAGGAGCCCCTGAATGGTTACAGAAGACGACAGCCCATGCAGGGAGTGGATTCATTTTGACCATAAACTTTTGTCTGTCAAGTTTGCCTGTCTTCAGAAGGGCGTAACCATTCAGGGGATGCCTGGTGAATTTGACCTGTCCTGAGTGTTGTAGTAACAATTATTGTATCTAAAAGTGGCTGTTTGATTCATTAGTATCCCTTCAGGGGGCAGGAACCATGCAAAGTTTCCTGCCTGACAGGCCGGTGCCGGTAAAGTCTTTCTGGGGCTCTTTATTTTTTAAAACCGTGTGTGCAAAGCACCTGTGTGAAGCCTGCAGGCTTCCCGTGCCTAAGAAGATTTTTTTGGCACGGGCAGCCGTGGGCTGCACATCCCAGTGAAACCAGCTACGCTGACCCAGCACTCACTTTTTCATTTGATTGCTTGTGATGAAACCGAAATTATTTAAGTGAGTGCTGGGTGTTTCACGGGACAGGCGGGCGACTTTGCCGCTCACTGTTGGGGCGTAAGCCTGAAGGCTTCTGTTGATGATGATTGCTGGCATCTCCTGAATGGCTGCATCCATTAGACGCAGGAAAGAACCGTTACGCTATCAGAGTATTTTTACTTTTTCTTAAAAACATAACTGGAGGAAACCATGCCCAAGAAAAAAAAGAGCATTGAGGAAAAGACCCTTTGGCCGGATGCTGCCAGGATGCTTGACAAGGCTGAAAAGGACGGTGTCGAGACCGCCTGGGACCGTCTGGAACAGCAGACTCCGCACTGTAAGTTCTGCCAGACAGGCCTTACCTGCCGCAACTGTACCATGGGACCGTGTCAGATCAGAAAAAACGCCCCCCTGGGAGTGTGCGGGGCGGACGCTGATGTCATAGTGGCCCGGAATTTCGGCCGTTTTGTTGCCGGAGGTTCCGCAGGTCACTCGGATCACGGCCGGGACTGCATCGAAGCCCTGCATTCCGTGGCCCTGGGCAAGTCCACGGATTACAGCATCAAGGATGAAGCCAAGCTTTTGCGCATTGCCCGTGAGCTGGGTATTGCTGTTGAGGGCAAAGGCGTTTCTGAGGTGGCTTTAGAGCTAAGCGATCTTTTTTTTGCCGACTTCGGCAGCAGGCAGCATGAGGTGTCTTTTTTGGTCCGGGTGCCGGAAAAACGAAAAAAGCTCTGGAATGAACTGGGCATAACACCCAGGGGTGTGGACCGGGAGATTGCCGAGATGATGCACCGCACCCACATGGGCTGCGACAACGACGCCCCCAATCTCATGCTGCACAGCGCGCGTACCTGCCTGGCCGACGGGTGGGCGGGTTCCATGATCGCCACAGAGATCTCGGATATTCTTTTCGGTACCCCGAAGCCCGGTAAAAGTAAGGTGAATCTGGGGGTCATCCAGGAGGACATGGTCAATATCCTGGTGCATGGTCACAACCCCATTGTTTCTGAGAAAGTTCTGGAAGCGGTCAATGATCCGGAAATGATCAGCCTGGCCCGGGAAAAAGGAGCCAAAGGCATCAACCTGGCAGGGCTGTGCTGCACCGGCAACGAGCTCATGATGCGCCAGGGGATTCCCCTGGCCGGCAATCATCTCATGACTGAGCTGGCCATTGTAACCGGGGCGGTGGAGCTTATCGTGGTGGATTATCAGTGCATCATGCCCAGCCTGGTGACTGCAGGCAACTGTTATCATACCAAAATGGTCACCACCGCGGACAAAGCCAGGTTTACAGGGGCCGAGCATGTGCCCTTTGATATGCACAATGCCTCCCACCAGGCCCGCAAGCTGGTGCAGACGGCTGTAGAGGGATTTTCCAGGCGAGACAGTTCCAGGGTGGAGATACCTCAGGGGCCCATGGAAATGATCACCGGGTTTTCCAACGAGGCCATTCTTGAAGCCCTGGGCGGAACCCCGGGGCCGCTCATTGAGGCTATAAAAGCGGGTAAAATCAGGGGCGCGGCGGCAATCGTGGGATGCAACAATCCCAAGTACAGGCAGGATTACGGCAACGTCAACCTGGCCAAAGAGCTTATAAAGCGAGATATCCTGGTGCTGGTTACCGGGTGTGTAACCAGTGCGGTGGGCAAGGCCGGGCTGCTGATGCCTGAGGCTGCAGATGAGGCCGGGGCCGGCCTGCATGAAATATGTAAGGCTCTGGGAGTGCCGCCTGTACTGCACATGGGCAGCTGTGTGGATAACGCCCGGATACTTCAGCTCGCCGGAATCCTGGCCAATGAGCTGGGAGTGGACATTTCTGATCTGCCCCTGGCTGGTTCCTCGCCGGAATGGTATTCGGAAAAGGCGGCAGCCATAGGGACTTATTGCGTGGCCTCAGGCATCTTTACCCATCTGGGGCATCCGCCAAATATCACCGGTTCTGAAACAGTGACCAACCTTGCCCTGTCCGGCCTGGAGAGCCTGGTGGGAGCAAGCTTCGGCATTGAGCCGGATCCTTTCAAGGCTGCTGAAATGATTGACGAGCGCATCACCAGCAAAAGAAAAGGACTGGGTCTGTCCTGATAAATACCGCAAGACCTGAAAGCCTGCTAAGCCTTCATGTCCATTACATGGCCCAGCATATCGCTCTGGGTGCGTGTGGCGGCGGCGCTGGCGGCGTAAGCTGCTTCGTTTTGCTGCATCACGACCAGCTCGGAAATAAGATCGGTGTTGCTGGGCCTTAAAGCCTGTTCCTGAACCCTGGCTGCTTCATCTTCCTGCATCTCCCGGGCATGCTCCAGGGCCTGATCCCGGACCTTTTCCACGCTCAGGGGCCTGACACCCTGGTGCTCCGGGGCTTCCTCCAGAACGACCCGGCTTGGCTCAAAACCCCTGGTGTTTACGTTGGCCACGTTGTGGGCGCTTGCCTGCTGGCGCAGCCCGAAGCTCTGAAAGGCTCCCATGCCGGAAATGCTGTCTACCATAAGATTTCCTTTTCTTTATTTCTTTGCCTTGCTGTGCTTAAATCTTCTCGAATACGCCCTGCTGCTTGCATTTTTTCAATATGTATCTGGGGAATACGAAGTTTTATTTTGGTGCAAACCTACATTGAAGGGTTTTTTGAAAAAATGGTTTGATCTAAAATAAATCCTAGGTTACATTTAAATAGAAGTCAAACTTATAATTAACTCGAATGGGTTAATAGCGTGTCACCCTTGCGGACTGGGAGCCAGCACCATTGAAGATGCCAGCAAATGATCAGGGTCAGCTTCCAAGGCAATAATCCATAAGAAATATTTCGCTAACACTACAGCGAAACTTATAAAATTTTTCAACCTGTCTAAACTGGGGACAGTCCCGCACCTACTTGATTTCTCAGCAAGTTCCAGCAATTTCATGAAATTATTCCCAAGTAGGTGCGGGACAGTCCCCGGAGGTCAATAAATAAGTTTCGCTGTAGTGCTAAGAACTGCCTGGAAATGTCTGAATATAACACTTATATCGTGACAGATCCTAACCTCTTGTTTAATCAGTAAATCCCGTCAGAAGAACAGTCCAGAATCTAAAAATCAGGGTGAGCTGGAACTATGAATAACTGTAGAGGGTCCCCGCAAGAAGATATTGAAGCTGCAGCAATCAGAAGTGCCGTGCGGCTTCTTACTGACATTACTGTCCCTCTGAATGAGAGGCTGGACAAGAGTCTTGATTTTATTCTCAAGAGAATCAAGGCCAGCAAAGGATCCATCATGCTTAAAAGTTCAGAACAGGAAAGTCTGCGGGTGGAAGCCAGCACCAATCACAATAT